>CALREC010000133.1 GCA_943355085.1 Candidatus Altimarinota bacterium | reverse complement strand
GAGGAGTATTATTTACATCTGTATGAGTTGGTGCTAATCCAAATGCTCCCGCTCTCAGGTATGACTATATCACAAAAACCCAAAAGTATAATTGGGACACTCATCAACCAGAATGAGCCATAATTGATCATAAGGAATGTGCATTCGTTTCTCCAAGATGGTGCGGTGATGGCATCAGATCAAATGGAGAAGTGTGTGATTCATGATCACAAAATGGACAACCAGGGATGTGTAATATGACCTGTACAAATACTATACAACCAGCAGTTACTTGTAATAATATTACAGCAACACCAGTTTCTGGAGTGGCACCACTTGATGTTGCAGTAACGTGCAATGCGAGTAATGCTACTAATTATCGAATCGATTGTGGAAATGGGTTTACCAACTTGACGAATATAGCAACATGTCGATATATGACTGGTGGAACATTTACCGCTTCCTGCACGGTTGATGGTTCTATTACATCTTCATCCTGTAGCACGACAGTAGCGACTTCTGCACCACCACCAGTACCACTTTGTAGTACCACGGTTTTCGGAGCTGTATCATTTCCTATTAGTATCAATACCCCTAATCTTTGTAATGTTGGACTGCCTATTTCTTTCAACACTATAATTGTTGGCTCAACAACCCAATATACTTGGAATTGTAATAATGCAGGTCAAAATTCCCCTCAATGTACAGCAAATTACACTCCGTCAATCTTTTGTGGTGATGGTGTCCGAAATGGCGTAGAACTCTGTGACCCAAATGACTTAAGTCGCAATGGTTGGTGAACCGCTACGCCAGGCTGTAATGTGAGTTGTATACCAGTGAATCTTCCATTTTGTTGAGATTCTATTGTAAATGGTTCAGAACAATGTGACCTCTGAGCTCAGAATGGTCAATCAGGATCGACATGTAGCGTGACTTGTGCTTCAGTAACCCCTGTGGTACTTCCCGTATCTGCCTGTACTCCAGGAAACCCAACAGCCGACTGTAATACGAGAACCTATGCCGACAATGCCGCTTGTCTTGTAGCTAATCCTATAGGATCAGGACGTACGTGCTACCTCAATGACCTCGTATCTTGTAATGCAAATCGAGCTACTCAGTGTCCTTCAGGTGTTGTACCACCCATTGTTGTGCCTCCTGGTGGGGGCTGAGGAGGTGGTGTGACCATTACAGGCGGATGATGATCATGATGAGGTGGTTGATGATCAATTTGTACATCCCTTACAGCAAGCACTACTTCATGAGCTGCTGGCCTTATCTCGACTTTTACATGTCTAGGAACTTCGCCGAATTATACTATCGATATCCGTAACATAACAGGAGGCGCAAATACTCTCATAAAAACCTTTACAGGAACTTCAGGCTCATATACATTTAGTACAGATGGAACATACACTGCCCAGTGTTACGTAGGCACAACGAATGCAACAGATGTAGTAAATTGTAAAAAAACTATCACTGTATGATCCGGCTGAGGTGGTGGCTGAGGTGGGTCTACTACCATGACGGTTCCATGATCCAGTAGTTATTGTGGAAATGGTTTTGTCGAGCGTCCAAATGCTGCAGGACAATATGAAAATTGTGATACCATCGCACCTTGGTGTCAAGGTTGTAATATCGCGACCACAAATCCCGGTGCAGTCGTTCCCGGAAGATTAACGATCACGACAACCAATCCCGGAAATACGCCACTTAATATATATGCATACAACCTCATTATTTGAAATGGAGTTCCCGTGTTCTGAGCTTCTGACGTAATTTCATTTGAGGCTAACTCACCCATGTATCTCAATGGTATCGATGCGACTATCACGAATAAATCTCCGTATTTAACTGGGGTCACATATGTGAAACCTATCAGTGGATGAGTCGGTTGAAAACTTCGATTTGAAGAAAGTAGAACATATGATCCGGTCACCAATATGGGCGGTAGTATTACCTACAGAGAAGATCTATATCCGATGTCTATAAAGCTTTTTGAGTGAACAGAACTACAAAACTTTACATGAGACACGACAAATATTATTTGAGCCTCTGTAGATACTGATAATACGCTTCCTATATATGCAGGGTTAGGATTTTATGCGAGTCTTCAATACCTCGAAGCTCCCTTTAAGATCCGCATATCTCGACCTGTCATCAGTAACACCGCAGGATGAAGCGCTTTTATCGGAAGCGCACTGGGATATAGTGTAAATTCTGTTGTCGAGAGTTTTATGATAGATCTCCGAAATGGAAACTTTACAACCAGTACAGTGAATGTGGGTTCTGCATTTGAGCTTTCAAGTGCTACGAATAGCAGTACCAATAACACAGCATTAAATCATGTTATTGGGTCAGGAAGTAGTTCTGAGATGTGAGCTATTATGAGATCATCGACTGGAATTACTGGAGCAAGTACCACTACAGATATCACGAGTATTGCAGGCATTGATGCTAACTCTAGCCCCATGCAAGATACGCAAAATATTAGAGTATTTAAAAATGGAAATGTATCACTGAATGCAACACTCAATCTTTACTGAGTAAAAACGATTGTTGTAGAAAATGGTGACCTCATTGTTAATGGTGATCTTTCCTATACTGATATGACCTCCAGTTATGCATTTATAGTAAAAAAAGGGGATATTGTCATAGCGAAAAATGTAGCAAATATTGCCTGAGTGTATATCGCCCTGAATGGTGTTATAAAAAGTGATGGAGATAATACTCCAAATCGATTAATGGTCGAGGGGAGTTTGTATGGAAATACTTCGGATCTTGTCAATAATCGTACATATATACGCTGACAAACCGGTTATAGCGCTCTCAATGTTGGGGTTGTGGTTAACTATTCCAACAGAGCTATTATATATCCACCACCATTCCTTTCGAGATTTTTGGATCAATACTCCCTCCAGAGAGTTTCTAGATAAAAACCTATTAACCCCCCCCTCTTTATAAGGAGGGGGTTATAAATTGAGAAGTGAACAATCCTGAGTTTCAGGTGACGTTTTTACACCATTTCTCCTCTGAGTACCCACCTATCGGTCTCGGTAATTTTTACTTTTATAAGGTCGCCGACCTTACTTCTTCCATCATCTACCAGATATACTTCTTTAAAATTTCTCGTACGCCCGACGAGTTGTTCATCTTTTTCTCGCGTACTTATGAGAACTTCTTCTGTGCGCCCAATCATGAGAGTATTTCTCTTCTGCACGGACTTAAAAAGTAATGTGTTCAATATATCCCATCTCCTGGCTTTTTCTTTCATAGATACCGTATCTTCCATATGATCGGTAGCGCGAGTGCCCCGTCTTGGAGAATATCGTGCTATAAATGCAAAGTCAAATTCACATAGCTCAAATGCATGTACTGTTTCCTGGAATTGCTCTTCGGTCTCACCCGGAAATCCGACGATTATATCCGTAGATATAGAGAAGAGGGGATCATGACTCCGTAAGTAATCGAGCTGAGCCCGGAAGTCTTCAAATGTATGCTTTCGATTCATGCTTTTTAAAACTTCATTGGATCCTGATTGGAGTGCAAAGTGCAGGTAGTTACACATTTTTGGCAACTCAAAATGTGCCGAGAGTATATCACGAGTCATATCGTGAGGATTACTCGAAGTAAATCGTATACGATCCAATCAGTCGATACTACTTATCCCCTCAAGCAGTTCCCGAAAAGGAGTTTTTACTGAATTATTTCACCTCA
>CALREC010000132.1 GCA_943355085.1 Candidatus Altimarinota bacterium | reverse complement strand
ACTCATTGCGGAGATAAATTATTACAAGCAGTCATTAGATCTTTTGGTTGAGTGGGTAAAGGGTCATTATTACGTAAATTTTCTGATCATCCTTGCTGCATATTTTAAAAAAATTAAATAGTAAAATATCTAAAATTACATAAGTCCTACTAGGACCTCTTCGGGATTTTCTTGAGCACGTTCTTGTCATTCTTTTTGTCGCATCGTTATCATGTGTGTTTTTACAACGTCAAGACGTGCACCCGCTTCTTTGAGTTTATCCTGAGAATCGTGATAGAGTGCAACCATGATGATCTGGAATATCTCATCGAGTTCTGGGATAGTAACATCTTGTGGATTATTTGTGATATAGACAAAAAGATCATCAAATATTTGACCTTTTCCAGCAAATCCCTGAAGCATAGCAAGAACCAGGCTTCGTTTATCTTCGATATTAGAGGCATCGTAGTCAAGTTTTGTTTTTTTCAAATCGAGTGCCATAAGTTACATAGTAAGAGATATATTTGTATACGTATAGTATCATAAATGACATAGTCTGTCAAAAAAAACCATTATTTAAAGTTTCCAAGCTCGAGGCGGAGTTCTCGTATATTTATAGAAACATTACCCGTGGTAGTAAATGTTTCGATAGCTCCTGAAGCATTACGTTGTTGTATAAGTTTTGGTGTCTTGTCGATGTTGAAGACTTGTCGCTCGCCGAGATACGAGACTATTAATATATTTCATGAGTATTCAAAATCCACAGTCGCCACTCGTTTATCGAAAGTCAGGACTGCCTTATAAGTATTTGGTCCGGTTTCCTGCATATTCATATGAGATAGTCGGGATACCCCATCTCGCGTTTCAGGTTTCCAGTTATAAAAAGTAACTATCTTGACTTTCATATTTCCTTGGAGTATGGAAAATGGTGGAGTATTTTGAGTTTCTATGCTATTATTTTTATTCAACACAATATTTGCACCTCTTCTTCTTATATCATCCAAAAGAATAGCCATTTCATCCATCTTTTTCTGCCATGCGGATCATGTAAGATTTGGTACCTCCTGCACATTTTTATCATACTCCTGGCACTGTATCCGGATAAAAGTCACTTCCCTGTCAGGTGAGTTTGGCGGAAGATTGTTACATATATCAGACATGGTTCTTGTGTATAAGATATTATAGAGATATGCTATAGAATACCATATCTCACTTCATTTTGCAAAAAAATCGAAAATCTTTACAATCAAAGAAAAAATATCTTCTAAAACATGACACGATGATGGTTATAGGGAAGAAAAAACGTGCTTTTACTCTCATAGAAATTCTTATAGGAGTGACGCTTTCAGCTATTCTTATGTCCTGAATGGTTGTTTTCATATCCAGCTCTCTGGGCTCAAACATGAACATCAAAAATACTATAGAGCGGGAAAATAGCAATGAAAAATTTGAGCAACAACTCATGAAAGCACTCAGAAATATACGGACAAATGGTATTTTTGCAACGGGTGCCAGTTTTGAGGGGGGCTATGGAACTGGGGCGTTCTTAGCAACTCTCTGACCGAATCTGCCCATAACATTTCTCGGAATCAAAACAACAACAGGCTACTGTGACTATGCAAGTGGCACAGCGAGCGAAACTGGCACCATAATGCGACTCGCCCTGAGGCAGTTCGCAGCACCTACTCTTCAACAGAGTAACCCCTATGCTATACATGCAGGTGAAAATAGTATCTATTCTGGAGCGGTGCGCATAGTGGGAACTCAGTATCCCGGAAACACTCTCTCTGCTTCCGGAATCGATACAGAACTCTCATCACCGAGTGCACTCGCTGTATCGGGTAGTATGCTCTATATAGCAGATACCATGAATGATCGAGTCCTATGATACCATACCGACACACAATCCATCACTCAGATACTCGGCCCCGAAGATCATATCCGCAAACCAACCAGTCTCTTTTTCTCCGGAAATACCCTGCTCATCGCGAGCAGTGGAAATGGAAAGATATACAGCCTACAAGACGGCGAATGATATGGATCTACTTTTTCCAGCACGTTTAAGGTGTCAAAAACTTTCTCTGGAAATATCATACAGTTCAAATTTCCAAATAATATAAATACTCCAAACGGGGCAGGAAATTTTACTTTGACTTGAGTCAGTCAAATCTATTTAGATGATATCGTCAACACCGGTACAACCCTTCAATACACTTTTTCTGGAAGTACCCCTTCTTTCGATACTAACACAACATATCAATGGAGTATAAAAAATATCTACCCTGTCCCAACCAGTCGATGAAATCATACGGTTACGATAGATTTTCTCTCCGGAGCGGTTCTGAACTATTCTGATACTTTTGCATATTTTACCAAATGAGATGGACTCCTAGAAACACATACTGGCAACATTCAAAAAACTCTCTCCGGAGGATTTCAGTATCCCCATAGTATCACTGGACCTCAGAGCTGGAGTGGTACGCTCGATTGGAACTCCATTCTCGAACAAGATCCAACATGAGAAGAAATAACTTCTGCTCTTCCGATACAAGATCTAAAATTTCAGATAACCGGACAGATTTTGACACTAAAATACACGGAATATACTCAGTATGATTGTATACTTGGTAAACACAAAACCAAAGAGAGGATACAAAAAATCCTCCTCAAGTAAACAAATAATCCCCCTTCGAATGGAAGGGGGATTGAAGGTATGCATTTTATAGATTAGAGAAATCAGCCGGAAGCGAACCATTCCCTGTTCATCCTGGAGAGAGATCTATATCATTTTTATTTCCAAAAAACTTTCCAGATAGATCCTGAATAGTTGAAAATATAACCTTTGGAGAAACATAATTTGAGACATTGAGTCCGAGCAGGTCACCAACTTTTGGGGCTATGAAGATAGAAAGAATTATGACGATAAGACCAACAACAGCATAACGAATACTATTAATCGCAGGCTTTACTTTTTCATCTTTTCCACCAGACAATATAAGCATAACTCCTCACCAAAGTATAAATATAACAGCCAGAAACCCAGAAACGAGAACTACAAGAGCAATTCCAACACGGATAATATCATCAAGCTCATAGACTTGATTTGGATCAATAGCAGAACCTGCAGCAAAAGCTATATCAAACATAAAAATATGGGAGAGAAAATATTACAACTACTATATGCAGAGTAGACGAAAAGTAAAGTTTTTTGAATATTTTTGACTGAAACCATGGCACTGTTATATACCAAAAAGCCTCTCTATAATAGAGAGGCTTTTTGGTATATAAATTATTACTCATATAAATATTAGACAAGTTTCCGTCGGTAAATATAAACGATACCAAGGGAAAGAAGCAATGCGGCAAATACTATAATATTTTCTTTTGCTCCAGTAGCAACTTTTGTTGCTATTTCTGGAGAAGTAGCAATCTTAACGGCTGTACCAGAAGAAGTCTCTACAGCGGGAGTAGCTGGAACTACGGCTGGCGCATTGAGCTTCAGAGTTTCAGATGTTGTGAACTCTTTCAGTCCACTTACTCATGCTTCGATATTTTTTCCTGCTGTATCTTTCGCAGAAAGCACAGTGAGTGTATATGAAGAAGCAGAACCAAGAGCAGTTAGAGTAGAGACTATAACAGAATGCATATTTGCTGGATCCTGAATAACTGTATCTACAGAAACATTAGAATTATCACTTGTTTTCGTAATTTTTACTCGAACTGGATCACTTGAAAGATCTGCATTAAAAGTAACCGTAAGAGTCTTATCATCTGTAACTACAAGATCTTTTATAGCAAGACTTGCAGTTTCTACGGATCATGAAGCCATAGTAGTTGTTGCTCCAGTGCTGGTGGCAGCAGTAGTTGCTGCTACATCAGTGGTTACCATCAGTTCATCAGAAAATGTATCTGATTCCTTCCCATTGCTATCAATAGCAACTACAGAAAAATAATAAGAAGTTGCTGGTGCAAGTTTTTCATTGCTCGTAGAAAGCTTTGTAATAACAGCACCAGTAGTAGTTACGGAATCTGTCTCATTATCATACTGGGCAGTAATATCTTTAGAAGTAGCTATAGAAGTTTTAGAATATTTTACGATATATGCAGAAGCTGCTGATACTTTATCCCATTCAAGCACGACAGAATCAGATGTCTTTTTAATAAGGCGAGGTGCGCCCTTTACTTCAAGAGAAGTAGAATCAGAAATAGTAGTAGCTCCAGTAGTAGTAGCAGTAGCTCCAGTAGTAGTAGCAGTAGCTCCAGTAGCAGCAAGTACGATACTAGAAGTAGAAATTGCAGAAAGTGCAACAAAGGCTACCAGGTATTTTGTATAAGTCATAAAAAAGAAGAAAGAAAATAAAAAATATTGTATAATGATGCTTCTTATATATAATAAGTTGGTAAAAGAAACACAGTACCAATCGATTATAACAGACTTTATATTTTTTTGCAAATTATTTTCATAAAAACCAAATATATGTCGAGAAAAGGTTTCACGCTCATCGAACTCATGATCGTAATAGCTATTGTAGGTATACTCGCCATGAGTATATTCAATCTCGATTTCAATAAAAAAACAGATACGGAAAAACGCGACAGAATGGTGCACAAAGTAGAATCTATGATTCACTCTACCTTTCTGAGCAGCTTGAGTGGACGAGGGATTAAACAAGGAAACGCTATTATAAATCCTACGAGTACTCGAGTGCTCCTTTCACCAGTATCCCAAAATCTAATAGGAGTATACTACTACTCTGGCGCTTCGAGAATTTGAAGTGGTGAAGTACTCCAGTTTCCATTCTTTGGAGATCAGGCCTATACTCTTACAGGAATGTATTATAAAAATAAAGACCTATCTAGTACCGTATCTATAACTTCTCCTATAGAAATCATATTTACGAGTGATAATGGTATAGCTTTTTCTGGAGCGACTTCAGCAAGCTGAGTCATCATATGAATGAGTTTAGGATATCGCAATAGTCAGAAGAAGCTTGAATTTGACAGAAGATTTGGTAAAATTGATATTCAATAGAAATGAACGGACACAAAAAAATAGGCCAATATTTTAGGTCTATTTTTTAAGATCACACTCTTTTTTCTCCTCACTGTCTTGGCGTTTACCGACTCTCCCACATCATGAAATGCAGTACCATAGGCACGACGTGGCTTGACTTCTGTGTTCGGGATGGGAACAGGTATACCTCACGCGTATTAAACACCAAGACAGTGAATAGAAATTCCA
>CALREC010000131.1 GCA_943355085.1 Candidatus Altimarinota bacterium | reverse complement strand
CGAGCACTTCTTCGACAGACGAGATAAAACCAAAACTTATGAGCCGAACGACTCTCGATCAGGATGGAAATGGTTATATAGATGCCTTAAAGCTTCTCTGGAGCGAAGCTATTTCTGGAACTGGTGGCATAACTGTCTCTATCTGAGCTGGATCCTATACCAATAGTGGATATACCCTCTGCGCAACCAATACCCTCTGCGCACTTGTTACAGAGAAAGCCAGCTATGATGGTGATCAAACTCCGAGCATTCAGATTACAGCAAACACCACCCTCGGAGATGCAAGTGGCAATGTCGCTACAACAGAAGGCTCCTCAACAAATAGTATCGATTGAGTAGGACCAATTATCATCGGAGCACGCTACGATGCTGGTGCGATTGGAGATGTGAATGATGATGTAGTATATCTCACATTTTCTGAGTCTTTTTCTGGCTCAACCATCAATCAGGCAGATGCGACAACTGATTTTGTCCTCAATTGATGAGGATCTCTTACTAGTGCCACGGTGACTAATATATCTGGAAATACTGCAGAAATACATCTTGGAGCAAGTTCAGTAGCCCTTACGCCAGGAACATCACAAATTTCCATCAAAACAGGAGCCATAAGTGATGCTATAAGTAACATATCTCCGACCGAATGAGCCAATAATCGAACGACCGTTAATGCAAGTGTCGTAATCAATGAGGTGATGTTTTCAACAACTCAGGCCAATCAATATATAGAGCTTCGAAATCTTGGGTCTACGAGTGTTTCACTCTCGGGTTGGACTCTTGCGAATGCTGGAAGTTTTACTCTTCCTGCGGATGCAAGTATTCCCGGAAATGGAGTGTACCTCATAGCCAGTACAGACCCTAGTAGTTCTCTCCTCACAGGAGCTGTCATACCAGACTACATAACAACTCTGTTAAATCTTTCTTCAATAACTCAAACAAATATTCTGCTTAAAAATCCACAAAATATTACATTTGATAGCGCTAAAGCGAGTCCTTGGCCAACTGGCAGCGGTGGACTCAATATCTCTATGGAACGAGTAAATTTCCCAGGAGACGGACTTCTCTCGACAAACTGGTATAGTGCGGTTGCATCGGTGGGGTTT
Source organism: Candidatus Altimarinota bacterium (assembly GCA_943355085.1). Lineage (GTDB taxonomy): Bacteria > Patescibacteriota > Gracilibacteria > BD1-5 > UBA2023 > UBA1545. The sequence continues at coordinate 4,356 of CALREC010000131.1, read as the reverse complement.
GATACTCCGACTCCAAAAGGAACCCCTGGGGCGTCAAATGTATTCGATAGCACTACACCGATCATAAGTTCTGTAAATATTACAGATAACACCCTCTTTCCTCTTGGAAATATATCACTCGTATATAATTATTCTGACAATATCGGTGTAGATAGTATGTCTCAAACATTTGTCGTCGAAAAATGGACTGGCGCAAGTTGGTCTGGAGTAACTCTTGGAAATATAAGTTCCTCTGGGGCAACGAGCACCCAAGCAACATATACAACCAAGACTCTCCCCTACTGAAAATACCGCTCTACATTCTCCATTAGCGATACTGCTTTGAATACCACTAGACAGATAAATATATTTTATGTGGATGCATTTGAGATGAGTATATCAACTGGCAGCGTCAACATTGGGACACTTTCTCCAGGAAATATAACTTTTGCTTCGAGCGATATCATTGTTACCATCAAAACACTTGGAGCAGGGTTCAATCTTACGATCGGCGGAAGTGGTACTATGAATGCCTGAATAGCACAAATGGCTTCATGGAGTGGTACGATAAGTAAGGGATATGGATTTGATTGGACGGAGTCATGAAGTGGTAACCTAAAAACATATAGCAATTCTCTTACGGCTATTTCTCCTACGGTTATTGGAAGTTCTTCGCTTTCACCAGACGTGAATGGAAATCAAAAAATATATATCTACACTATAAAATACGGTTCAAAAATAGACCCCATTCAAAGTGCTGGCATCTATCAATCACTCGCAAATTTCTGAATAACACTACAGTATTAGACAGAAATAAAAGAATCTCTAAAATTCTCTTGACTTTTATTTAAAAAAGCGATAATAGAATTTGTCAAACAAAGATCTTCTCTGTCTATGATAATATAGAGCTTGATCGTCATGGCAGGAGTTACATTATATATTTTATTTATTATTTTACTTTACTTATATGAATACATCTTTTAAGAAAATTATATCAGGAGTAGCAGCTGTTGCCATCCTTGCTATGAATGTAGCACATGCCGCACCTTCCGTTATAGGTACTGGATCAGTGACTGGAAGTGGAGCATTTGACGAATCAATTACTTGGGATGGAGCCTTTCCTGGAAGTGCATCAGGAAGTGTTGATGGAATTCAAATAACTGCAACCGTTGCACCAATTCTTACTATGGCTATTAGCGCTGCAAGTCTGAGTCTCGGAACTCTTTCTGCAACAACAGCAACTGCCTCTCTCAATATAGAAGTAGGAACCAATGCAAATAATGGTGTGATCGTTACTGCTCAGTCGACAAATGGTGGTCTCAAGAGCTCAACTGCATCAGGTGTTATCAATAGTGATAGTACTGATAACGTAGTAGAAAGTTATAAGTTTGTTTCTACTCTTGGAACTACTGATAGTGGAGTACCAACTGGATTTGTAGCCGGAGGTACGCTCAATAGCGAAATTACCAATAATACTGCTCAGATTATTTATAGTACAAATAAACCAGAGCCAATTGATGGAAGTAACGATGTAACGTTCAATGTTACTGCTTCCGTAACAACTCTTACGCCTGCTGCTTCAGATTATTCTGATACTCTTACATTTACTGTAACTGGATCATTCTAATTTTTACTAACGCAATTTCATGTCATAACCCCTCTTCATAAATACGTGGAGAGGGGTTATTTTTTGCTTTCTCTTGTAATTCTGAATAAAATCATTATATTAAAACTTATATGTATTATTTATTCTCTTTTTTATGAAGTTATTGCGATTTTTGAGCATTTTTACACTCTTCCTTTCTTGTACATCGCTTGTTCATGCAAGCCTCTCAATCTCTCCCCTGAAGCACGAGCTCACTATAGAAACATGAAAGGAGAAATTTGAGACCATCAAAATCACCAACAATTCAGATACGCCCATTACTCTCTATACTTCCAAAGAAGATTTCATAGCGGGAGATGATACGGGTACACCAACTTTTGTCAAACCACAAAATCAGACTTCTGATGAGTATAGTCTCTCGAGTTGGATAACTATCGAGAACCAAAATATAACTCTCGCAAAAGGCGAAACACGAGAAGTTCGCTTCCTAGTAAAAGTCCCACCCAAAGGAGAACCTGGAGGACATTATGGAGCTATATTTTTCTCACCTGGAGCACCCAGTGGAGGGCAGGTTGCAGTAGTACAAAGACTATGAGTACTCATACTCATAAATGTTCCTGGCAATATCAAAATAGTCGGAAGTATGCAAAGCTTTGACGTCGGAAAAAAAATCGATAAAGGTTTTAGTCCTGCGAACTCTTTTCAAGAATTTCCCATAGTATTTGAAACGAAGTTCAAAAATGAAGGAAACACACATTTGAAACCTATTGGAAAAATTGAACTCGTGGATGAAAAAGGAGAGGTATTAAAAAATATTGGAAAAGAAACTATTATAAGCCCCTGAGGTGCTTATGTAGGAGAAAAAATGGTTGACTATATTCCAGTCAATGATGGACTTGGAAATGTACTTCCTGGCTCGGAACGTCGTTTTGAATCCAATTGGGAAGGCTTCTGATATCCTGAACTACAGGCAGATGGAAGTAAAATTGTAAAATTTAAAGATTTAACTGGGTACTATGCTGATAGAGCTGCAGAGAAACGTGCTTTCCTCCAATTTTGGGAGTCTATCCATATACGCACTGTAAGTAAAATCCTTACGGCAAATCTTATCCTTTCTTATGAATGAAAAGATAAGGAACGTAAAGAGTTTCGTGATTCAAAAAAAATCACTGTTGAATACGAAGAACAGTATGTTGGATTTAACTATGCACTCATCGCCATCATACTTATATTGCTTACGATTCTTGGATACTATATACTTTTAGTCGTTCCTGCATCAAAAGAACGGCTCAGAAAAGAACTTATGGACGCTATGGAAGCAAGAAATAAACAAGATTAATTCTTTCTCGTATATGTGTATGAAAAATATATATATTATAATCTCGATTACTATCTTTATTGCAAGTATTTCCCTCTTTACCGTACTTGCTAGACAGTCTATAGGAGTCAGTGCTGTAGTGGGTAATGCAAACAATAGCCCTGTGGTTATAAGTACCAATCCATCTAGTAATCCGAAATTACTTTGAAAAAGCAAATTACAAAATTATACTCTCTATTTTAGAGACAACGAGAAAGATCCGGTTACATACACCATAACGCCACGCGCTGGCTCAAGCAATATATTATGAGGTTCGATAAGTAAGGTACAATATGACTCTGCCAGTGGTGCCTATGTTACTTTTACCTACCTTTCTCCATCGAGCATACCGAGCCCAAATCCAACCAGCATTACCATTACCTTCAATGATGGCTTCAACCTTGTAACAAAACAACTCAATGTATATGTTTTCTAATATAAGAAACAGGTATAAATTACTAATATACGCACTACTCTTGAGCCTTTGAGGTCTCTGTCTCTTATTGATAGAAATTCAAAGCTTCAATCATGATGAGAAATTACACACCGATACATATATGAGAAATATAACTTGGCAGACAGAATTTCAAGGCGAAGTACCATACAAAACAGGAGATATTGTAGAATATACGAGAGTATTTACATCCAATAAAGCACGGCATATCAAGCTCGATATCAGTAGTTTACAAAAAGGTATTGATATCACCAAGATAGAGGTAAACGATAAAGAATTACCCCTTGGTGACACCATCGTGTTTGATCTTATAGATGTATCTCTTGTGAAAATTACATGAAGAGCAAAGAATATGAGCACCGAAGAAAGTCTCGAAAAAGAACCTATAAAAATCATAGTAGATACACTTATATCTACTCATGAGAAAGAAAGCAAAGCTTCTCAGATGGAAGCTTTGCCATGAGAAAACACTTCTTTTTCATGAGGAGTGATACCGTCCTGAGAATCTACAGGCAGCACAAAACCTGACATGATATCATTATGAATATGACAAAACATAACAAATATACCCCACCTTACTCAAACACACTACAATTCAAATATCGCAAATCTCCTTACGATAACGGGAAGTGGCTATGAAAATATTGAGTACATAAATATAGGCGGGGCAAGTATTAGGACGATTTTTTCAAGCGGAAATGTATTTATTCCAATAGAAAAAAATCTCTTCTCCAGCGGAGAGTATTTTTTGTTTTTTGGTTTAAAAAATGGTCAAGTGATAGCCTCAAACCAAAAAATCACTTTTATTCACTCAGAGGCTCTTATCAATATCGCGAACATTAGTCCAAATATACTACAAAATAGCGAGGAAAGATATATAGTCATTCAATGAAATGGGTTCAATAAGATTATATCCATACAACTGAGCAATAATCTCATTCTTAGAAATGCTGAATTTAA
>CALREC010000130.1 GCA_943355085.1 Candidatus Altimarinota bacterium | reverse complement strand
GAGTATCCTCGAGAGAGGACTCCCAGATACACCCAAGAAGCCTGAGAGCGATACCGCATGATCGACCCTCAGAGAAAATATGGGCAGCGAAGACATGAAACTCAAGCTCTGGGCAGAGAAGGCCCTCATGGAAGCACGACCCTTTCTCGATAGTATCGGTATGAAGTTTCTCGGAGCGGGAAAATGGGATCTTCGAGGTATAAAGGGGCAGCAGAAATGGAAGACGGATATCTGAGGAAAGAAGCTTACGAATTTTCCGAGTGCTGGATGGAATAAGGCACGTGTGGTGGGGAGTAAGAAGGGTGTGCTTAAGAATTCAGAGGCGGTGGCCCGAATGCTCGTATCGATTGGGTACAGAGGAGAGGATATCGTACAAAAGTGAGTGGATCCGCTCGATTGGAGCGAAGGGATGGATACGGAAGTGTACACAAAAGCTGTACGCACGGAGCTCGAGAAGGGGGTATACCAGAGTTTTCTCGATAGTATCGGTATGCAGTTTCTCTGAGCGGGAAAATGGGATCTCTCTGGTATGAAAGCACACACAACATGGAAGCAAGATATCTGAGGGAAGAAGCTTATGAATTTTCCGAGTGCTGGATGGAATAAGGCACGTGGGGTGGGGAGTGAGAATGGTGTGCTTCAGAATTCAGAGGCGGTAGCTCGGATGTTAGTATCGATTGGGTACAGAGGAGAGGATATCGTACAAAAGTGAGTAGATCCGCTCGAGTGGAGCGAAGAGATGGATGTCGAAATATACAAAACAACGGCACGCACGGAGCTTGAGAAGGGAGTATACCAGAGCTTTCTCGCGGAGATCGGTATGAAGTTTCTCGGAGCGGGAAAATGGGATCTCTCTGGTATGAAGAACAAATGAACATGGAGGCAAGATATCTGAGGAAAGAAGCTCAAGAATTTTCGGAGTGGTGGATGGAATAAGGCAGGTGGGATGGGGAATGAGCAGGGTATACTTCAGAATTCAGAGGCGGTAGCTCGGATGATGGTATCGATTGGGTACAGAGGAGAGGATATCGTACAAAACGTAGCACTCGATTGGAGTGAAGGGATGGATGTCGAAGTATACAAAACACCGGCACGCGCGGAGCTCGAGAAGGGAGTATACAAAACTTTTCTCGATAGCATCGGTATGCAGTTTCTCGGAGCGGGAAAATGGGATCTCTGTGGCATAAAGGGGGTTGATTCATGGAAAACGGATATATGAGGGAAGAAGCTTACGAGTTTTCCGAGTGCTGGATGGAATAAGGCACGTGGAGTGGGGAATAAGCAGGGTATGCTTTTAAATTGACAAGATGTGGCCCGGATGCTCGTATCGATTGGGTACAGAGGAGAGGATATCGTGTGCAGGAAAAACTTATAAAATCAATCACATCCATAGTTTTCTTGAGAAGAAAATACTCCCGAATTCGGGAGTATTTTCATTAAAAAGAGAGGACTACAGAAACCTTGTCAGAAACACCTTCTGTATCTCAATCAGCGCTCTGAGTATTGTCTAGATAGTTCATATTACCATCTTTTAGTTGATCTGGACAACTATTTCGCATGCCATCACACCAGAACCAAAGCACTCCATCTTGAGCGACTATCTTCGAAATAGTTCATTGATAGCCCCATGAGTGGATTATCTCTTCATATGAATCCAGATCACGAAAATATTCTATCTGAGGAGTTTTGCTATTATATAAAGTACTCATACATGTTTATATAGATAATAAGCTATAATATTTTTCTTCCAATTTTTTCAGCTGATCTGCTGCTTGGGCTCGCTTATCTTGTTCTATACGAACAATTTTTTCTGGAGCATTGCGAATAAAATCAGCATTCAGAAGCTTCAGGTCCTGGGCCCTGAGGTAGTCTTTTCTATTCTCAATCTGTTCTTTCAGGCGTTTCTTTTCTTCCTCAGTATTTGCCTCATTGACAGGAATTGTGATAAAAAGCTCTATATCACCAGTCATTGCATATGCGATATCTGGTCCGTCAATCTTATTTTTAGTTATAACCATTTCTTTTACTTTTGCAAGTCCAAGAAAAATAATCTCATTCTCTCGGAGGATATCAAGAGATTTCTTTGGTGACAATATACACATGTCTATAATTTCCCCTGGTTTCACCCCCTTGGTGGCACGGATATTTCGAATGGTTCGAATAGCTTCGAACAATACGAGTGTATCTGCCTCGATCTTTTTGTTTCTGGAGATATCAAGACTTGCCCATTCGCTATCCATAAGGGATTTGCCTTCTGTGATTATACCATAGAGCTCCTCGGTTACAAATGGTATGTAGGGATGCCAGAGTTTTATGAGAGACAGTAGTGTAAATGCCAAAACATCGCGCCCATTTTCCGTTGTAGTCTTGGTAAGTTTGTATTCTTCGATGAAAAAATCAGCAAATTCATCCCTGGTAAATGCTATGAGATCTTGTCCAGCATCGGAGAAATTAAATTTTTCCATGCCAGTAGTTACGCTATCAATCGTCGCCTTCAATCGAGAGAGGATCCATTGTTCGTGTGGAAGAAAGCTCGTCCAGTTGGCTTCCATTTTTGCACGAAGCTCCACATAATCATCGGTTACTTCTCCGATATTTGCATGCACAAAACGTGTCACATTCCAGAGCTTATTCAGGAATGTGCTATTATTTTCGACATTTTTCATAGAAAAATTCAGATTGTTCCCTGGTGTGTTCCCAATAGAACACGTAAGACGAAGGGCATCGGTCGAATACTGTTCAATGACATCGAGTGGATCGATGGTATTCCCTACGGATTTGCTCATCTTTCGACCATCTTCTGTGAGGACGAGCCCATGAAGATAGATAGTCTTGAAGGGGCTCTGTCCTGTATACTCATACCCCATCAGAAGCATACGAATTACCCAAAAGAAGAGTATATCATATCCCGTCTCAAGTACCTGAGCAGGATAGTATTTCCGAAACAACTCTCCCGGATTTTCTGGAGTCCAATCCAGGATAGAAAATGGCCAGAGCGCAGAACTGAACCATGTATCGAGCACATCTGCATCACGGTATATATTTTCTTTCCCATACTTGGCAAACACCGCATCCTCATCGAGAGAAACAGTCAGGAGTTCGTGTGTTTTTGCATCGTAATAAGCAGGAATCTGATGCCCCCACCAGAGTTGGCGAGATATACACCAGTCACGCAGGTTATAAATCCAGTCTTCAAATGTTTTTTCGAAGCGTTTTGGGATAATCTCAAACTCCTTTTTTTTGTGTCCGACAATCACTTTTTTTGCGAGTTCGCTCGCTTTCACAAACCACTGAGTCGAAACAATAGTTTCGATACGACACCCTCAGCGTGAACAATACCCGACTTTGTGCATATATGGCTCTACCTTCACAAGATTTCCTTTTGATTTCAAAAGTTCGACGATATTTTCACGTGCCGTTAGAACATCCTGTCCTGCAAAAATACCCGCCTCTTTGGTCATGATACCATTCTTGTCGATCACTTGATAATCAAGCTTCAGTCCATGCCGCTTTCCCGTTTCAAAGTCTGCAGGATCATGGGCAGGTGTAATCTTCACAACTCAGGTTCCGAAGTTCATATCTACCATATCATCTCCGATAATCTCGATTTCTTTATTGACAATCGGGAGTATGATCTTGCGTCCGATGAGCTTTCGGAAGCGCTTATCTTTCGGATGTACGGCAACGGCCTGATCCGCAAGAAGTGTTTCTGGACGAGTCGTCGCAAGCACAAGCTCGTTATCAGAACCCGATACAAAGTAAGTTATATAGTAGAGCTTTGCCTCTTCTTCCTTGTAATCCACCTCGATGTCAGATATAACAGAGCCCAGAGCAGGAGAGTAATTTACCATATACTCCCCACGATAAATAAGCCCTTTTTTGTAGAGATCTACAAATACCTGGCCAACATTTTTTGAGAGTCCTTCATCGAGCGTGAATCGCTCCTTGGACCAGTCACAAGAAGCTCCCATTTCTCGAACCTGATTATGGATATTTGCCGCATATTTATCTTTCCATTTCCATACTTCTTCGAGAAATGCCTCACGACCCATCTCTATACGCTTCTTTCCAGATTCAGCAAGCATCTTCTCGACACGCGCCTGAGTTGCAATTCCGGCATGATCGGTTCCAGGAACCCAGAGAGTTTCATCTCACTTCATACGATGATAGCGTACCATGATATCCTCGAGAGTCAGAGTCATAGCATGACCGATATGCAAGAAGCCGGTAACATTGGGCGGTGGAATTGGTATATAGAAAGTATTGCCGGTCGTACTTTCTTTCGGCTGAAACTTTCACTCTACCTCCCATTGTTTGGCAAGGATTTTTTCAAAATTCTTTGGTGCGTACTGTTTTGGAAATTCCATGAGAAAAGTATTTAAAAGCTACAATAGGGCAAATATATTGAAACGAAGAGAAAAAGCAAGGGCACGAAGGAAAAAAAGTAAATATTTTTAAAATATTTGACTAAAAGAGATTATTGAGTAGAAAATTTAATTCCTTTTTTTTGAGAATTGATGAGGATTTTAGTAAAAATGTG
>CALREC010000129.1 GCA_943355085.1 Candidatus Altimarinota bacterium | reverse complement strand
GAAGTGCTCGAGATATTTGTGAGAGCATTATTGCTCGCATCTTGGACGCTCGTTCCAGAGTACGAATAAGCAGGAGCTATACTCGTATCGTTGTCGCTTGTTGTTTCTCCTATATTGAGCATAAGCGTATTGCCATTGCTGGTGATACTATTCGAGAAGATCGCTCCAGTACTGAGACCAGTAACTGCGAAGTTGTTTCCGAGTGCACCGGTGATATTTTCTGAGAAGACAAGAAGAATGCCATCCATTTTGCTATTACTATTGGTGTCCTCAGTAGTGGCACTCATTTTAATTGGAGGTGCTTTGTCTGTAAGAGAAAGAGGGGAGACAGTGTTGCTCATGAGATTATTAGAGCTGTCTTGCCAACTCAAGTTATTGGCAAATGAGAGAGTCATACCCCCCGTTGAAGTGTTCGGTGAAGTGGGTTCTGTAAGTGTTAATATCACCGTACTTCCAGATACGGAGGCATTTGAGATAGCTACTCAAGCAAGAGGAGTTCAGAGAGACCACGAACTGGTGTTGGTATTGGCTGTAAGCGATTCGCTCACATTTGCTATGATGCGATCTACTTTTCCATTACTATTAGTATCATAGATATCGGCACTGAGTATAACTGGACGAGCCTTATCGATACCCGCTTTTGTTACCGTCACAAGGGGTTTCCCAGAAAGATCCGTCAGAGCCCCGAGTATATAGGTAACACTTGGAAGCATAGCAGTTGTTCCGGTGCTCGTGAAATTGATCGCAAATACTGTGCCACTTCATACGTCTGTAATAGATCCTGTTTGCATTCCGGCAACTCCTGGTATACTAAAATCATTCAAGTGTATCGAGCTATGAGCGATAGGCTCACTCAGGTAAATATTTACTCCATTGATTTGACCCAGGGTATCTTCTCTAGTCTCAACAGAACTGATGGTGGGCGGTGTAGAATCGAGCGAGAAGTTTGTAGAAGAAACGGTATTGGAGATATTTCAGAGAGTATCGTATGTCTCTATGGCAAAAAATGCATTCTGAGTATCGCCTGTGGGAAGTGTATAGTTGTAGCTACCGTTATTGGTAGTAGATCCTGTAATAGTGCTAATTCAAGCTCCATTGTTGAACTTTAGAACGATTCCATTTGGATGTATTCAAGCTCCTGTAGAAGTTATGTTTCATGCATTCCATGTTATATTGATGATATTTCCATCTTTTTGAATTCAGGAAATTACATGTGTAAATATTCATGCTGCAATGATTGGACCAGAGGTATCTTTGGTTGTAGTAATTCCTGCAGTGCTTGTATTATTTGTCTTATAGGTCTTGTCGTAAGCGTGTGCAATAATGGTATAAGATTGACCACTACTATCATCACTCGGATTAAAATTATATGACCAGTTCGCATAACTATTGGCAGTCGTTGTTAGGAGGAGTTGTTGCGTGCCAACCCAGGTTGTTCCATTCCACCAACTTGCTCACTTCTGAATCTCTAGACTAGTTGAACTGATGTTCGAACCAGCATCCGAAGCAGTTCCTGCAATAGTAATTGCTCCACTGAAATAGCTTCCAGAAGCCGTGGTGATAACGAGAGTCGGATTGACGATGTCTCAGATATAGTCAATAGGATTTGCAAGAGTTGCATTTCCAGAAATATCTTGAGAACGCAAAATTAAACGATAGGTAGTATCGTGAATAATACCTGTAGGTGTCACTATTTGTGAGATAGTACAACTCACTCATACTGCACAAGTGAGTGAATTCCATACTTGAGCTCCTCCCCAGGAACTTCCATTCCAGTAGGTTCCATCTCCTATATTTTGGAAAGTATAACTTGCTCATGAAAGATATGAATCCCCCGCAGTTCCACTTACATCTATACCAGTATTATTGATCTTTGCTCCGTTTGCTGGAGTAGTTCCTCCGGCTCAAGCATAGCTCATTGTAAGTGTTGGGACGATAGAATCGATAATAAAACTCGAGTCTGAAATATCATTTGAAGCATTAGTCGAGGAATCGGTAGCAGTGAGACGAATTTTTGCTTGAACGGTATTAGTACTGCTCGGTACGGTCCAATTGTATGATCCATTATTTACAAGACCTGTTCCTATAGTGGTCCAATTCGTTCCATTATTGAGAGTATATTCAAGTCCGATGGTAAAACTTCAAGCATCTGTTATGCTGCCATTGGACCATGCAATTGGTACGATTTGTCATCCCTTATAATTTCCACCTCCATTTGGTGAGGTAAGAGTATTGCTCGAAAGTGTTGGAGCAGCTTTATCGATGGAAAAAGTATTGGAAGTAGTGGAAGTTGTATTTCCGACACCATCATAGGCAGTAATTTTTATCTGATAATTTGCACCACTCGAAAGAGTGGAGATATCCCAAGCGTATGTTCCTGCATTGGCACTATTTGAGATGAGATTCCATGGTCCTCATGCTCCACCAGTTGAAAATTCTAGTTTTATCGATGAAAGAGCCACATTATCTGTTATGCTTCCAGCTGTCCAGATGATATTTTGAGTTGTTCCTCACCAGATACTGAGAGTTGTCGGTGCAGTAATAGGACTACCTGAGATTACTGGATTAGCATTATCAGCTGTAATGGAAGCAATAGCAGTTTGATCATTTAGACCAGAGATATTTTGTGCGCGAAGTTGTATCTGTCGTGTTCCACTTGTTACTGTTCCGGCAAATCAGGCCAAAAAGGTATAGGTCACTACTCATCCCACATAAGAACAGGTTATATTTGCAGTGCCAGGATCAGTACAAAGAACATTATTGTAGATGGCGCTTCCAGCGAGACTGGAGAGATCTGCCCAGATATGGCCACTATCTGTATTGGTGATGTTGGCTGTTATACTCAGAGAGTCGTTTGTTTTTGTGTATGTAAGGGAACTCAGTGTTGTATCGGTGATTTTCTGACTACTGATTACTGGTACGGTTGTATCGACATGAAAATCATCACAACTCGTTGAAGCCCCGACATTATCCATATTATCGGTGGCACTGATCTTCCATGAATAATCTGCACCATTACTTGGTAGCGCTACAGGAAGTAGATATGAAAGCATCGTAGGAGTTCCTGTTCTTATGGCTGTAAGAGTACATGAAAGCCCATTATAAATCGAGAGATTATACTGCTTGATTCCTGATCCATTGCCCAGATCATCAAGCGGTGCTACCCAATTGAAAGTTGGAGTCAGAGTTGAAAGAAGAGTAAGAGCCGTAATGGTCGGTGCAACAGGTCAGACGTTATCGAATTTGATACTAGAAATTGTGGAAGAAGTCACGCTATTTCATGCAAGATCTTTTGCGACAAGACTCAGCTCATAGTGAGCTCCGCTTACAAGGCCTATAGAGGCAAGATTCAGGGAAATAGTTTTCCCTCCAGAAGTTAGGTCTGAAGAACTTGTTATATTGTATATCCTTGGAGAAGATCAGTCAGTATTCCCCCCGATACGGGTAAACTGAATTTTGCTATTTCCTCCTCAGAGCATAGGTTCGGAAAAGGTATAATTGAGGACAATACTTCCGCTATAAAAGCCCCCATATGGAGACGTAGTGCCTGTCGAAAGTGAAGTAATAGTTGGAGCTTGGCCGTCGCTTATAGCAAGCGTTCCAGAGCTAAAATAGTCATTATATCCTCCACCACCCGCACGAATAGCTCCTGTCTGAATTATAAGAGTTCCTCCAGTTGCTCCGAGATTTCCAAGAGCAGGAATAGCTATGTTTAACTTTTTGGCATTGATGCTCGTGACCGTTTCTCCGGTGTATGTAGTAGCTCCAATCTGGTAGGTAATAAGTCTTCCATTAAAACTACCGGTTGCCGTATCAAGCGTGGCATTGGTTGTGAGCTCAAGATTGGTATCGGTTGTGAATTGCGCAGAGGTAATAACGGGATGTGCAACAGTATCTGCAGTCAGAGTAGCTACCGTACTGCATCCAGCCGTTCCATATGTCCCATCGGTTCCCATGATGGCAATGCAAGCCTTGTAACTTCATCCGCTTACAAAACTTGCATTTGTAGAATCCTGAGTGAGAGAAGAGTCTCCAGTAAAACTCGCAATTGCTCCACTCGATATAAGTTTAGAATATGTTTGAGTAGCTGTATTGAGCGTAATATTTGAGGGGAGTATGAAAATTCGGTATGATTCAAAATTGGATCCAACGACTCCGCTATTGCTCCATGCAAGAGAAATATCTCGTCCATCGAGTCCATCCTGATCGATGTCGTTATCGGCAAAACTCGTTATGGCTCCAGAAAGACTTATAGCAGGTATAATTTTCGTAACTGTTCCTGATCCAAACGAGATATTCCCTGCGTTGTCTTTACAATAGCCATAGAGAGTATTGATTCATGCAGAAAGATTTGCATTGAGAGCCGCATAGGTATTCGATGTATTTGCCGTTGCAGCAACCCAGCCAGTTGATCCAACACCACTTCCGATCGTTCCATTTCCGCCAATTTCTGCTCCATAAAATCCATTTTCATTACAATTAAATGACAAATTACTATTATTTGTCGTCACATTTCCAGGAGATACGATAATACTCGAAAGAGTAGGTGCAGTAGTGTCTTTTGTTACACTCACATTGATAGACCCAGTATTCCCCGTCATATTAGCAATACAGGCATAAATACTATTCACTCCTCCAGTAAGAGAAGACGCAAGTATGGTAAACCCAGTCGCAGTACCAGCTGTATATGATCCACTTCCTGTCCAATCTTGCAAGACGGTTCCACCAACACAATTCCCATCACTTCCGACTACTATTTTTATCTGCCCATCTTGGGATCCAGAAAAAGTCAGTAGGGAAGATGGTTTGAGAGCACTTCCGATTACGGTTTCGGAAAGACCAAGATTTGAGACGGTTGGTGAACTTGCTCAGACAACAGAGAGATTGAGCGAAGTATTGAGATCTTCAGAGCTAAAAGTAGTATTTGGATCAGAGAGAGTATTGATATTACTATTTTCATCTTGTGCAGAAAAATGACTTCCATTAAAAGTATATGTACCAGCTGCTACTATCGTTGTAATACCTGTTTTCTTAAAAATGGCTGTTTTCCCATCTCCTTCACAACTTGCATATGAAACAGGTTCCGTCGCAGAAAGTCAAATTTGTGCAAGATTGGCAGTTACAGTTCCACCATCTATATTGGTACATCCATTGTAGTCTTTTACTTTGAGTATCAGATTAATAGTCTCTGATGCGGCTCATTGTACTTGGCTGGTTGTTTGAGATCCGTCAGATTTTTCAAAATAATAGTTTGTGATATGAGGGCGGACGTTGACGTAGAGTGTTTTTGTATAATTGTCTCAAATAACAGCCGAACTATCTGATACTTTTTTTGCTTCAAAATGAACAGTGATAGTATTTGAATAGGTATTGACGGTATTAGGTATATTAAAACCCCAGAAATCATTAGAAAGTCTATTTATTCAAAAACTTACTCCATTAGCAATTTGCGTAGATGGACTGTTTGTAATCTGATAAGCAAGAGAAGAAATATCATTCCATGCGGACGATGGAATAGGATTGTTTACATTAGCTCAGTTTACTCTGGTAATCTGTTCTTCTCCATAAGAAAATCATAGGTTCCCCAAATCGATAAATCATTTTACATCTTTAATGGATTCACCAATATTATTCACCATAGTGATATCTATAGAAAACGTATCATCTATAGATTTAGCAAAAGAAGTAGATCAATCATTGTTGATATAGAAGGATGAATTTGAAAAATTTCATGCAAAAACAGGTATATTAATATTATTTAATATAAGCAAGAAACATAAAATTATGCATAAAAATCTCTTAATTATTTTCATAAAATTACTAGAAGGTAACCCTTGTTAAAATAAAATAGGATTAAGGATTTTTATTTTTATTTTTATGTTATTTAATTTCAGTAGAAATTATGAAATTTGAAATATTTCAAATTTCAAGTCCAAAGTGCGTACTCGATTGTATGCAGTTTTTTAAAAAATTCAATTTCTTTTGATATTTTATCTATTTTAAATTTTAAAATTAATTTTATGGAATATTCTTATTTCGTAATATTCACTGTACCTGAAGTATTTGTTCAATCGGTAGCTCTCACATATATCACTGTTCAAGACGACACAGCAGTCGCATCATAACTGGTAACATTTCATTGATCGATAAATG
>CALREC010000128.1 GCA_943355085.1 Candidatus Altimarinota bacterium | reverse complement strand
ATTATTTGCCCCAGCAAACCATTGTTCAGCTCCAGCAGCATTTGTCATCCGAACACCACGCCAGTTTGTTGTTGGACCATTGAGTGTTAACAATGTTGCAGTAGCACCAGAGAGTGTTAGGAGATCGGATGGACTCGTCGTTCCGATTCAGACGTTACCAGGATCTTGAATCGTCATTGCAGTATAGAGAGCTCCTCATTGTGTAGATAAATCAAAATTGGTTTGTCACCTCCATCAGCCATTTCTTCCATAAGATGCTATAGTTAGAATATCAAAAGGGGAACTTACGCTTCGAAATAATCTTTTGCCTGTATATCCAACATCTCCAAGTGGATAAGTCCCTGCTCCTAAAGCAATACCACTATCGGTATGAACATCTAATGTTACATTTGGACTCGCCGTTCCAATCCCCACATTTCCTGCATAAGTTATTCTCATACGTTCAATACCACCATTGTAAAATTGTGTATTGAGTGCCGCTAATTCGAAATTTGTATTACTTGTTCCTGCATCATCAACCATGTTGAACTTAACATTACCCGTAGTGAGTCCATCAAGAACTGTCAAATGAGCATTTGTAGCTACTTTCACGTCTAGTTTTTGTAATGGACTCGCCGTTCCAATCCCGACGTTGCCGTTCGCACCTATTACCATTGGAAAATTTCCACCTGTAACATTAGCAAAGCCTAAAACATCCTGTATACCATTATTTGTTGCTGATAACCCCCAAGTATTTGTTAACCCAAGCTGACTAAACTTGAAGTAATCTGAACCACCACTTTGGATTATGTGAAGTTTCCCGGTTGGACTCACCGTCCCGATCCCGACATTTCCTGCTGTATAGTTGATGCTATTCGTCCCAGCATTCCAGAGGGCACTCGCTGCAGATGCAGGGGTGGGGTTGTTACAGTTGATCTTGTTTCCATCACTCGAACACCACTGTCCATTGTTCAATGTTCAGAGTTTTCCACTGAGGGTATTCACACTTCCACTGAGAAATTCTACATTTCCAAGCAAGGAGTTCCATATGTTGGCAGTCATAGGATCCTCAGGCCGTACAGTATTCATAGGACCCCAGATTCCCGCTGCATGCACCAGCCAGTAGCCGAGAACGAGGAAGAGAGATGTTGTGAGTGCGAGTCGGGAGTAGAGATGTTTCATAGGATCGGGGGGTGTGAAATAGAAAAAGTAAAAATAATGTAGAATAAAAAGTAAAAATAATTTGATTTTTTTGAAAAATACTATATAGTTGTTCTTACAAATGTCCTTCGGGATCGCTCTCACTATTATGGTGAGAGATAATAATTCAAAAACTTAGAGAATTAATTCTCTAAGTTTTTGTTTTACTTGAGAAAAATCATTTTTTGAGATTATTCCTATGTGTTGAGAAAATCTACATTTGTCGATAATTTTAACTTGAGAGAGTTGGATTCTAGAAGTATCAGGTACATTCGTGTATCCTTCATTATACTGGATGCAGTCTAGACTATAGTGAAATTTATTATCTTTTCACTTTGTTGTCATTGGAGCTACGAAGAACATACTTCCAACTTTTTTCAAAATAAGCACTGGTCGGAGAAAGAGTTTTTTTCAATGAGATTCACTTCCGAGGTTTACTCCAAGTTTTGCATACCAAATTTCTCGTTCATTGATATAGACTATTTTCTCTTGTTCTCTTGCAGGAAACGATTTTTGTATATCAATTCATGACTGAATGCTCTTTTTTTCTTCGTTCCATTCGTCATATATATTCGAATGTATTGGCAATAGGATTCGAGGAGTTTCCATAGAATGTTGTGGGGTCATAAGTAAAACTGTAAAAATAATGACTCCGTGCGTATTGTAGAAGATAACTGTGAAAATGCAAGAAAAATTTCGGGGGATTATTATTGACTAAATACACTATACTTAATCATATCAAAAAGACGGGATCGATTTTCAAAAAAATCGATATTTTGTTTGCTTTTCCCAACAGTGCTCGATGAGCGTATCGATCGGGTTGGAAGGCTAAAAGAGTCAGTACTTGAGATATTATAGGCGATGGAATTATTTGATATATTGGAGAGTATGAGATAATTATTGGTATATGAGCTCAGGAAGTTTTCAATCGTCCTGATTCCGGCTTTCATTTCATTGCCATCCATATGTTTTTCAAATCCTTCGGTAATTGCAGCTCATATGGTACCAAAGCTCCCACTCATTCCTCCAGTTCAAGCTATCCCAAAGGTTTTCCCAACTGAATCATTTCCGATAATATTCCAACTTATATCTCCATCTTGCGTAACAAGGAATGTATTGGTTTTTTGTAGATTAGATGTATTTTTATTGGGATTTTTGACAGTATTATCGATAGTAATGCCTTTGTCATAAAAGAGCGGAATGATTTCAAACCCCCCAGGTGTTATAGTTCCGGTAAAGCTTTTTCACGAAGCCTCCAATGCACTGGTGATAATTGTTTTTTTGCTTGGCGAAGTATTGTTGTTCAGGAGTTCGGACTCTCTATCTACCCGACTAATAACATCGGAAAAACCTTCCCGGTGATTCGTGCTCTTGAGGAGGCTATATTCGAGGGCTCATTCTGCACCCATGTATGCCGAGATACCATCTGATAAAAAGTGATTTATATTATTTTCTACGACAAAAAGATTCAGGATGCTTGCTGATAAGATAGTCAAAAAGGCGGTCATGAGGATCGCAATAATCGTACTAAAGCCAGATTGATTTTGCATAAAATTTTAATAGTAAATAGATAGTACTTTTCTCTAATCCCTCTGCTCGTTTCCGGGGTACTCCTTGAGGGTATCGCTTTCCCCCTCGGATGAGGGGGATTAAGGGGGAGTTTATTTTATTCTTTTTTATATGCCTTTTCACTTATGGTTGTTTGAATGGTCATTTGTGAACTTTTCGCGATCTCACTACTCACACCGGCGGTATTTTCTATTCTGAGCGTGAGAATGATAGTGGCTTTTCATTCTTGTGACTCATTGGTGAGAGTATTGCTCGGATTACCAGAGAGAAAAAATCGGATATTTTCGACTCGCACTCGTTTGTCGGAGAGGTATTTATATGTGCTGCCAGATTTTCGACCGATATAACAATGGGTAAGTGGATTTTGCAAATCTACATCTTTACATTGTTCAATTGTTCCTGTTGTATTTTCTTTCATAGCAAAGTATTGCTCATTGCCATAAATAGCAAGTAGGGTATTGCCACTCCCGGTATAGTTATTTCCTTCTGTGGTCGAAGTATAGTAATTAAAATCAATTCCTTTTTCGCGAATATCGGTCGCTATTTGCTCAGTTATATTGCGGACATT
>CALREC010000127.1 GCA_943355085.1 Candidatus Altimarinota bacterium | reverse complement strand
ATGTAAAGTTATGTCGGAGAATATGATTTTTGGCATATTCTTTTTCAAACTCTATATCATCATTTTTTTGAAAAAATCGGATACCGAGTCACTCGCCAAGTTTTTTTAGTTCACTATTACTCGTGATAAAAGAGAATCGTTTCATGGGGAAACGATACAGAAGTAATTTGAGATTAAGATAGTTAGTTAGATGAATATTGTCCTCTATAAGTATCTGAATCTCAGGAGAATCGATGAGAGAGATTTGTTCAAATATTTCAATCAATGAATCATATCTTTGAACCGTTATTCATTTTTTATTCATATCTATAGATTATATAGCGAAGTATACGAGCAATGGGATCTTTTTTAAGGAGAAGCATTTCCTCTGTGGCCTTTGCAAGTCAGAGGGCATGAGAAAAAACTCCAAGATCTTCTCTGGTAACATTTTCCATTCCCTGTATAGTCATTTGTACACAGATATTATTTCCTATATTTTTTGTCTCTAAATATTCACTCAGTTTTTGCTGAAGAAAATCTGATGCACCACCACCAGATATAAATATGTTTTTTAAAAAAAGTTCTTTTGAGATATCTGTAATTGCAACAAATATAGCATCAAAAAGGATCTGTAGGAATATATCATATATCTCTTTGTATTGTTCATATGTTTTGTCTATGTGTGCGATATGATCCTCTATATCGAGATATCACAGCCTTGTTTCTTTGCGTTTAAAGGTTTCCTCAAGAAGTGAAAAACCAAAATTTAAGGTATTTCCTCAAAGTATTTCTCCTCGATTGAGCACTACGATTGTAGTCTTTGATGAACCAAAATCAATACAACAATTGAAGTCAAAATTCTCATCTTTCTCCTCCAAAAGTTTTGGGAGGGTTATAATTGATGGTATGAGAGAGATAATATTTTTTGAAAGTCCTCGTCAAATATTTTGAATCATATTGACATATGAAAGTGGGACAAACACATTGATCACACCAAGTTTTATATTTCTCCCCGTAAAACCAATAGGGTTACCCAATTTTTTCCCATCTACCATGATAGATATAACTGACGTGGTCACAAGTTTCATCTCAGATTCTATGATACCTGTTCTTTCTCTGATTTTTCTTTTCACTCGATCGAGAGAAGTGTGCTCCACCTTTTTAACTATATCATCAATCTCACTCATGGTAATAGGGCTTTCCGTATTTTCACGTACATAGTTCATCTGTATAATATCTGAAAATGTGAGAACGGATCCAAGAGATATAACAATGTCACTTGGTATCTCATCGAGATGCTCTCAGGCCTTTCCTATAGCTTTTTTAATAGTCTCGGAAACACCGTAAAGATCGGCTATTTCGCCATCGATAATATTTTTTTTACTCTGTCGCATAATTGCTGACCCGACAATTTTTGTTTTTCCTCACTCAATCGAACAAACAAGAACTTTTATCTTTGAGGTTCCGATATCAAGTGCTATGAATTGATTATAATCAACGATATGACTAATCTTAAAGGACATGAAAACACTGGATAATTAATTAATTTTAATATGATTTTAAGGACTCGTATGTTGATTGATATAATCTATATACCCATCATAAGCTTAAGTTCATCGAGACGAGATTCTTTTCCTGCCCTTTTTAACATATGGGCACCCTCTTCTACATTCCCTTCGGAGATAAGAGTGACACCGAGATCTTCCATGATAAGTTCATCATCTGGAGCAAGATTGAGAGCACGTTTCATTACAGCGACTCCTTTGCCCGGATTACCAAGCATAGCATATCACCATCCAAGATTACGAAGAATCTCGGGATTATTTGGAAAGAGTTCATTCGCTTTTTCAAGTAACTCAACTCCGATTCGGAAATTACTTTTCGAAATATGTATAAATCACATAAGGTACATACCTGTAGCAGATTCAGGATGAAGCTTTTGTGCTATTTTCAACGAGGCCTCTGCCGCATCTAGATCACCCTCATAGAGTCCTATATCAGCAAGTTCCTCATACAACCTATAATCATCTGCATGCTTTAAAAGATATCATTGTACTTTGGTCTTAGCATCTGCATACAGACCCGCATACTTGAGGCGTTCAATTTCTTGGATATGTTTAGCATTGGTTTCTCACATGGCTCTATTTGTTATAGACTACAATTTCCATCATACCCATAAAATATGTTTTTTCAATAGATAATTTTCATATTTTTAGAAAAATCTATATACTCATGCAGATGATTATCACTCCATAAAAACAAACATATGAAATTACTTATCCTCTGAGATATTTTTGGACGTACCGGACGTCGAATGATTAAAGAAAACATAGCTGCATTGCGAACTAAATATTCTCCAGATTTTATGGTTGCCAATTCAGAAAATATAACAGGTGGTCGATGACCTATACAAAAACACGTGATGATGCTCGAAGAGCTCGGATTTGATGTGTTGACCGGATGAAATCATACCTTCTCAAACCTTAAGGATGCAGGAGATATATTTACAAATCCAGAATCCATACAAATTCGCCCTCTGAATTACTTTGAACACTCTGAATATCATATTCCATGAAAGGGACACCGTATAGTTGAGAAAAATGGACAAAAGCTTCTAGTTATAAATCTCATGTCGTCTGTCTTTATGCACGATCATCTTGATAATCCATTTCAGAGCATCGAACGGATGCTCGAAGGGCTCACAGAAACGTATGATGCCATTATAGTAGATTTTCATCGAGAAACAACTGCCGAGCTCGTCAATATGGCCTATTTTCTCGATGGAAGAGTGAGTCTTGTGTATGGAACACATACACACGTACAGACCAATGATGAGCGAATATTTCCAAAGGGCACAGGCATGATCACTGATCTTGGTATGACTGGCCCCCTCTGGAGTTCAGTTGGCCATACATTTGAATCAAGACTTCCCCAACTCTTGACTGGTACAAAAATATTTGGTCCCAAAGCCGAGCCCGTTATTGGAGAGGGAATCATGACCTGAATATTTGTAGAGATACTGGATCGTA
>CALREC010000126.1 GCA_943355085.1 Candidatus Altimarinota bacterium | reverse complement strand
GTACGTGTCTTCACCGGTGGCTTGGAGCGGGGTAAGGAGAAAATCATCCATACCCATGCGACCGAGCATACGAGATTCATCACTGGCATATACTTTTCCATCATAATTATACGCAACGCCTCCGATAGCGATACCAGAAGGGGAGCGTACGTCCATAAATCCACTATCAGTATTGTTGAGAATTTTATTGAGGTATACTACCGAGAGCATCTCGCGAAGATATATTCACTGTTTGTTTTTCTCGAGAATATAGTCCATCGCATTTGTATAGAACTCAAAATACTCATCGAGTGAATACTCGAGCGTATTTCTCTCGGCCGCTGCAAATC
The DNA here is from genome assembly GCA_943355085.1 of Candidatus Altimarinota bacterium. Lineage (GTDB taxonomy): Bacteria > Patescibacteriota > Gracilibacteria > BD1-5 > UBA2023 > UBA1545. The sequence goes on along the minus strand of CALREC010000126.1, from coordinate 2,694 downwards.
CGTAAGGATTGAGCCATCGGAGTCAGATCGTCTGAAGTCCGAGTTCTACATACGAATCAACGATATTTTTATAGTTTTTGAGTCCGGGCTTAGTCCAGGTGGCAAGAGCACCTACTTTGTATCCAGGATTACCTCTTTTTTCCATTTCTTCTGTTATTCTTTGTATCCAGTGGTGTACTTTTGCATATGAATCCCCATCGTTCCAGGTTCGTTGCCAATTGTGTGTTTCTTTGTCTCCATCGAGCGAGGTACAAATACTTACTCCGCGATCGAGAAGCCAGGTGAGTTTCTCGTCATCCATGAGGCTCAGGTTGGTGACCAAAGCAAATGTGAGTTGTTTCTGAAGGGCAGTAGCCTTCACTCGGGCGTATTCGACAATAAACTGTACTACTTCCCAGTTTACCAGAGATTCTCCTCCCTGAAACTCGATAGTGAGATTGGGTGATGATGTATAGAAAATAGTATCAACTACTTTCTCGGCTGTCTCTCGCGTCATATCCATATTTTTAGCCGTCATAGGAGCAACTGCAGCATGACAATATCGGCACTTATGGTTACACCTGAGCGTAGTTACGATCATGTGTAAGCTCGGTCCGTATGCAAGAAAAGCATTTTTCTTATTGTAGGCCATCACTGCCTGATCCTCATAGGTATCATCCTTTATAAAAAGTTTTTGTTTTAATTCTTGGAGTTTGTCTCCATGTAGCTTTCCAGTATGAATTTTCCCAGTATAGAAATCGGTAAATTCTTCTGATGTTAAAAAAGCATAGTATCCGAATTCATTCGTGATCAAATAGGTTCCATTTTTTTGTCGACGAAAGTAAAAAGGAGCCACTTTTTGTAGATCGATTTCTGAGAGGGTCTGTAGTGTTATGCTCATAGAGGATTTTCAAGTGAAAGAGAAAGAATGTAATTCATAAGTTCGTCAAATACGTACTGCGGATCTTCCTCTTTTTCTATGGTTATGGTGTTTTCTTTATCTCAAAAAGAAATAGCATATCATTCAAAATCTTGTATGCCCTGGGTGATATTCTTTGTATTATAGAGCTCATCGTTTATCTTGAAAGCTTTTTTTAGCATCTTTGATTTTATTAAGATCTAATGTAACTTTTTTTTCTTGTGCCATACCTTGTGTTTCTGCCTCGATCTCAGCTAAAATTCGGTTTATCTCTTCTTCGTCTATCTTGAGCTCTGGATCGTTTTCTATTTCCTTTAAGATTTGATCTATATCTTTATCAAAGTCGATTTGTGAGCTATTTTTACTCGTATCGACAGAAGTGAAGTTTGGGAGATCTGCATAGGAGCCGAGAGCTCTTCGTACAATTGTTTCACGGATCGTTTTATTTTCCTTTTCTATCTGGAATCTCAATAAGGTAGAGAGGAGTTCATCAGCATACTCCAGAGCAAACTTTTCACTACTCCACTGAGATCCGGTTTTCGGGGTAATTTGTACTAAGAGACCTTTTTCTCCAGTACGGAAGAAGAAATACGCTCGATCCAAGAAAAGATACGCTGCCTTCATGGCAATTTCGTGACTAAAGAGAGCCGTATCTACGACCAATTCCAGGCGATTGTTTTCGTGATTTTGAGAAAGAAATGGGGTCATACATAGGGGCTAAAAATATACGCTTGAAATTTTATAAATGTTATACCAATGAAAGTTTATTTATTTTTTTTTATAAAGCAAATGATAATAAATTGACATGATAATAAATTGACATCATAACAAATACTTTATTAGTTGGTTTTTTTACAGAGCTCCCAGAGCAATACTATTTACCTATATGAAATAATGGGGGTGGATTTTTCTGAATATTAGGATTGTAGTCTATGATAACCGGATACTTTGCATATGGATCAGCAGTTGAGGTAAATGTTCTTGTTTGTTTAAGATTTGCATTAAAAGTCCCAGTAGGACAGGAGAAAGGGTTTGTCTGATTACAAGTGCCTCATCCGATAACTTTTGCATTGGCAAGAGTACGTATGTTATCTACGAGATAGTAACGCCTGAGATAGTTGAGATCATATTTTTGGGCTGTATTGATACTGCAAGTACTAGTTACATAGAAAGGACATTGTGGTGTGGATTGTCTCGATCCCCCAATGGTGTTTTCGGATATCACCGATCCATATATATGGAGCTGATTTTTGAGCGTCTGTACTGTGGTACTACCATCGAGTTCTTTTGTTCCATCATAACTGATCAAGGATTTCTCTGCAAAAAGTGTGCCCGCAATATTGGTGATTGTTGGACTTATATAGATATTTCCTCCTTTCCCTGTCGAGTCTTTTACCACCACGATACCGAGCATGTCTTGGGAGAGATTGTCATAATAGATATTATTTTTGATGTACAGATTTCCTCAGACGATGAGAATGGTACGTTTTCATTTGACCTTAACATCATTACTAGTGCTATTTCATAATGTTACATTCGCTCCATTTAATGCACCAAAATAGAGTATTGAATTATTGTTCAAATTTTTTCAAAATCCATTTGGTCCTTCAAGTGTACTGATTATTAGGGAACTCTGATCACCAATATTTGTACTATTTATGAGACTAAAAGCGTTACGGATAATCGCCGTTTTGCTTGTATATTTGTCGAGATTACCGAGCATGTTTACGTCTGCAGGAAACTGATCCTCGACCAGTGCGCTTGATTTTTTGGTAGATACGAGCCCAGTGATCTTT
>CALREC010000125.1 GCA_943355085.1 Candidatus Altimarinota bacterium | reverse complement strand
TTTGTTGTAAATGCTGCGACCGTCAGTCAAGCTGATCTCCAGGTCGGTGGGGGCGATAACAGTGCTACGAGCTCCACAAGTGTTACGGTTCGTGATAATTTTTTCCCCACTATTCAGACCTATGTCATGGGACTTCTCGGTATCATCACAGTTTCCGTGTTTCTCTATATTGGGTACATGCTCTTCACAGCGCAAGGAAAAGAGGAAGACTTTAAAAAAGCTTGGACAGCTCTCGTCTATGCAGTGATAGGACTTGCGGTGATTCCCCTGGCTTATATTGCCGTGAGGATTGTTACCGGATTCGATTTTTAACATAAACTCTTTTTGTATGCAAAAATATCTTCATTTCCTCGTACTCATTATAACGCTCTTTTTGTCTTTTTCCTCGGTTTTTGCTGATTGTGTATATCAGGGTAGCGCCACATTATCTAAATCGTTGGAAAAATGTGCGCCGAAGGGATCTATAACTTCTGATGATTATAAAGTAGATGACTGAGTAAAAAAGAAAGTTGTGCAGCTCACGAATCAGCTGATTTTACTCGGATCGATACTTTCGGTTGGGGGCATTGTCTTTGCCTCTGCATTATATGTATCTTCCCTCTGAGACGCTGAAAAAGTAAAACATGCAAAAACTTCTATGAAGTTTGCCATCGTAGGATTTGTTGTCATGCTCCTTTCGTTTCCGATAGTCAATGCCCTCGTAAATCTTATCTATGAAGTGGGTAAATAGTAGGAGAGTTTGGGTGAGGGCTTTTTAGAATAATACAAACCTATGTCTCCTACTACATATATCATTTATTATACTCTCCTTTCATGTATATTACGCGTAATGATTCTATAAAATTTTTCATCTATACTGTTCTCTTTTTCTTCTTATTTTTCGGCTACAATAGAGTCTCCGGTCCCTACTTTGAAACGACCTATGACAGTGCTTCTATAGATAATCAAGAAATTGCTGCCCCTGAAATAATACGTGCCATCGATACCGATGCACCAACACAACATATCGTCCGAAAAAATATTCAAAAAACGATGATTAAAAAAGATCCATTGACCATAGTCTTTAACCCAGAAAATATAACTCTCGATGATGGCTTGCTGGATCGTCTCAAAGAGGTGGTTCACTCGTCTCATTTTCAGTCTAAAGTTACCCCCCTATATCTCACGCTCGATGCAGAGCAGGATGAGCCAAGGGGTCAGGTTATGGGTCATAAGCTTATCTTATCTACAAAAATCATAAATGACTCTGAACAACTCAAAGTATTTATGCATGAACTCGGTCATATCATCGATATATTTTACTTGAAAAAAAGTCTTTTGGCTGATCCATCCGATGCTTTTTATGATATATCCTGGGATTCCTTTAATACCAAAAAAAAGGGACAAAAAATCGCTAATTTTGTTTCGGGGTCTGGGTTATCAAATAAATATGAGGACTTTGCTGAATCATTTTCATTTTATATATTTCATAATGAGGATTTTCTGAGTCGTGCGAAAAGTAATCCGATTTTACAGCAAAAATATGATTTTTTTCGATCAACAGTATTTGAGACCGATGCTTTTATTGGCACTTCTTTTGAAACCGACATTATATCATCATATAACTGGGATACAACCAAAATTCCTGTAGATATGAAAAAATACTTGTATTATATAAAATAGTGATTACACTTTGATTCTCTACTTATCATACCCCCTTCCTATAATCTTATGCATGATTTTTTCACAGAACTTGACTCAGACCTACGCTCTATAGATAGTCCCAAGCATGGAGTATCGCCTGAAAACACAAAGCCTGTATTTACAGAGCCAGATAGGGGCCAGGCTCCGAGTGTCATACCAACTCCACCCCTGCCTCAAAAGATACGCAGACCAGAGAGAGAAAAAGATATACGCATCCCAAATGCTGCGATGCATCATGTTTTGAACATGCGCTCTCAGATGATGGCATCAGGCGTGGTGGTTATTGTTTTTCGCGTAGATGAAAAATCAAAAACACTTCTTGGTCACCTGAAGCTCGAAACTCGTGGTTTTGCTTTTGTTGAGGAAGTTCGTGAGTTTCATAAGATTATCATCAAAAGAGCTCGTGCCTCGTATGAGGATACGCTCAAAGATGTTCCTGATATAGAAGAAAAAGATCTCATGAAAATAATCCGTCGTGACTTAGAGATATTTCTTGAAAATACCATAAAAAGAAGTCCGGTAATTATTCCGATGATCATAAGTATATAGGATATACATTGCTAATTTATTTTTTATAAAGATTTTTCTAAAATGGATATGAGTCAAGACCTCATTTCCATTTTTTGCTTCTTTCGCAAAAATATGTTATTATCAAAATAAGTTTATAACATAAATAAGCGTATTATGACAGAAAAATCCAACGATATTGTCTCTTATCCATGAACTTTAAAGAATCCGCACCTTCTCAAGAATATCCCAGCACCTCAATTGTATAAAAATACTCCAATACCATCTATAGAATGAAGCATTTTGGTTCTTGAACAATTAAAAGAGATTGAGAACAAAACTCGGACGCACAAAAATAATCTAGAAAATGTGACTATGTCTGGAAAAGAAAATCTGAAGCGCATGAGATCCGAAATAGAAAAGAATATTGCCACCTATCATGTTCGTAAGGGGGATACCATCGCTTCCATATCGAATCGTTCTGGAGTGGGGATGGACGAGCTTATTGATCTCAATATATTTCTCGATAAACCACTCGAACGTCGATGAAAAAATGTCCTCATTCATGAGGATGAAGTTCTTTTTATACCTAAAGATTCTGGCTTATTTCGAACTCATATCGATCGGATTGCTGAATATGCTCGTGTATGAACCCTGAACCAAAAGGTGCTTTCCTGAAAGATCCATGAGATTGAGAGAGAGCCTATTTTTGCTTCCGAAGTTCTCTCTATCGGATTTCCAAATATGCTCTCGGGTTTTATACAGTCACAACAAGCATCATTTGATCCTATATTACCACGTGTTGTGGATAGATCTCACGAATGAAAAACTACTTGTGCCAACTACGTACGCACGCTCATGGG
>CALREC010000124.1 GCA_943355085.1 Candidatus Altimarinota bacterium | reverse complement strand
AAAAACAATTTGCAACAAAAAATGGTATATTAAACCAGATTGCAAAACAGTTGCAGCTACCAGCAAATAAATCCAGTCGAGCAAGGATTTGCAGAACATTGGACCACTTTGAAAAACCCAAAGACCAGGATGGAGTCACCCAGATACTGAGTCGTTTACAAAAAGACGAACTTACGTGTTGGGCACAATTCAGTCCTTGGCTCAACGGCGACCCTGTCTGGAAAAATTGTTCATAATTTTTCTAACATCCAGTTAAGAACCCCTGCGTTAAGTAGGGGTTCTTCTTGTTACAGTACATTACCAAACTCATCCACTTTCCTTCTCAAAATCTCCCCTTTGTTACTGAGTCAAAAGCTCACATTCATGATTTTAAATAAAAATATACCATGGAATACAAGAAGTTAATTAAACACCCCTGCATCATGGTCAAATAACATAAATAATTCTCTTGCAATCCCCTCATAATTTAATATACTTTACAAAAAGTATGGTAATAAAAAATACCAAGAGAAAATCCAGATTCTTCGCGAGTTTTTAAGGACTGTGGGGATTTTTGTCTCGATATTTAACTGGAAATTAAAATCCCCTCCATGAACACTCTCATTATCACGCTTCTTACTCTCCTTATAATCGCTATTGGATACGCTATTTTCTTGCTTCAAAATAAACAAGAAAATAAAAATTCCAATGATAAAATGCTTCTCCTCGAACGCGACAAGACTCGACTCATAGAATCGAAAATACGTCTTGAGGGCGAACTAGAAAAAAAGTCCGAAGAACTATGAGTTCTAAAAGGAGATGTGAAAAAAATCTCCAAAGACAGAGATGAGCTTGTCGGAAAATACGAAACACTCATGCTTGAAAAAACAGAACTTCAATGAGCACGTAAATACATGGAAAAGGAACTCACAGAGACAAAAGATTCTCTCGCTCGACATGAGAGCGAAGCGATAAGAAAACAAAAAGAATTCGAAATGCAGATTCATAAGCTCGATACAGCAGAAAAAGCCCTCGAAGATGAGCGAAAACGCATACGCAAAGAAGATGAAGTCAAGCAAGCAGAACTCCTCTCTGAACAAAATCGGATTTGGAATGACCATGAACAAATGGTTCTTTCAAGGTTACGAGATGCCTGTCAAAAATCCTCGATTGGATTTCCAGTATATGACAATACCAACCTACCCTCTTTATTTACAAAGTTCAAACCCGATGCACTCGTTCCGTTTCTTGGTCAGTACATCGTATTTGATGCAAAAAAATCTCGTCATATTCGAACGTACATTCCCGAACAAATCAAATCTACTGCGAAGAAGTACAAGGATATCATGGAGATATATCCAATGATCTTTTTTGTCATCCCCGCACAAGAACTTCAAGAACTCAAAACTCTCAGCTATCTGGAAGAATGATTTTCCTTCTACGTTATATCCATAGAGTCCATAGAGCCACTGCTTGCGAATTTTAAAAAAATAGCAGAGTATGATACTATTGCTGATTTTGATCCTCAAGATCGCGAAACAATTGTGACACTCATAGCTCAGTATGATCGACATCTCTCTCTGCAAAATGCAGCAAATATAGTATTTACCAAAGAATCGATACATCTCATGAATACCAAAGATCTCCTTCATCCTGAGATTCAAAAAGAGATTCTCGTAAAAAAGGAGAGTATGCGTACAAAAAAACTCAATGAGGCGGAACTTAAAAAAATCTGAGAAAGCATAAAAGAGCAAGAACTCCAGATAGATGGTCTACTGGAGCCAAAAATGATGGTACCCGAAAGGGATCTTAATGAAGTTTCTGATGTGCTATCATAAGTTTAATTTTTTCAACTCTCACCGTTTCTATCTTTCCATCTTCTATCTCTTCAACCGTTAAAAGAAGTTGAATCTTGGATCATGTAAGAGTTATTAACTCTCCATTTTTTGGAAATCTTTCGAGTATAGAAAGTATAAGATAACTCATCGTTTCACCGACATAATCTTCATCTATATTGACTCATGTACTTGAGAGATTGAACTCCTCAAGTACATCCTCCACAAGAACACTCCCTTTGACCACAATAGCCCCATTTGAAGTTTTGCGGATATATTCCTCTTCGCGATCTTTTTCATCTTTAATATCACCAAATACTTCTTCGATAATATCCTCGAGAGTTATAACGCCATCCACTCATCCATGCTCATCAAGTACGAGAGCAATATGTTTATGGGATTTTTGGAAGATGGTAAAAATACGGTCGATTGGTTGGGTAGCGGGAACTTTGATGATTTTTTCCAGATCAAGATCTTTCAGCTTTTTACTCCCCATGCCTTCTTGTTTCCAGATAAATGCTTCGCGGAGACTGACTACATAATCAATATCATCAGGAGTTTCACCATATACCGGTATACGAGAATGGCTCGAAGAGAGAAAAAACGCACAGAGATCATCGACGGACAGCTCGCGAGAAACCAGGTCTACAGATACACGCGGAGTCATAGCAGAAGAAGCATCCGTATCTGATAGATCGAGAATATTTTTGATCTTTCTGTGCTCATGTGATTCTACTGCTCATTGTTCATGAGAGATATCAAGAAATGCCTTCAGCTCTTCAGGAGTTATAGATGTTACGCCCTCGGGAGTACGAAACATTTTTTTTATTCCTCGAATAAAAAGTTCGATTATATAAACCACTGGGAATATAAACTTCATGAGCACTTCATAAAACGGAGCCACCAATAGAGATAATGTTCCTGTATATTTAGAAGCCAGTGACTTTGGGGTAATCTCTCAAAACAAAAGGAGGGTAAGAGTCACTGCACCGGTTGCAAAAGCAATACCGTATTCTCAAGGGAGATTCAAGGACTCTGCGAGTTTGATGGCAGAAACAGTTGCCAAAGCTGAAGCCCCGACATTTACAAGATTATTTCCTATAAGAATAGTTATGAGTAATTGATCATTTTTTTCCTTGATCCGCTTGAGTGCTTTGGCTCCGACTCTTTTTTCTCTCAAGAATCATTCGATCGTATGTTTCGATATGGTCATGAGAGCAATTTCTGTTCCTGAAAAAAATGCAG
>CALREC010000123.1 GCA_943355085.1 Candidatus Altimarinota bacterium | reverse complement strand
TGCTTTTTCCATGGTTTTTTCTATAATCAGGGCGTTTTTTACGGTTTACCTTGAATATTTTTATGTCGAGCGAAGTGCAAACAAATTCGGAGGAAACACATGGAATGGAGATTCATATACCAACCATTCAAGGTGAAGTCATTCCACATATGGTAATCGCCGGAGTACCTATATCCAATACGGTTTTTTCGATGTGGCTTTTTATGGTGATCTTGTTTATCGCTGTTGGATTTCTTTTTACGGCTATCAAAACTCGGGCATTTCCTCGTTTGAGAAGTATAGGAATAGACCTCATTAAGCGTATCGACGATTTTTTTGTGGATTCTATGGAGAGCAAGAAGCATGCAAGAGTCTTTTTGCCTTTAATTGGTGGATTTTTCGTGTATATATTTCTTTCTAATGTATTTTGACTCGGACTTGATTGGATTAATTTTATCTTCGAAGGAGGACATGAATATCTTCGTCCTATTAATTCTGATCTCAATACAACAGTTGTTATGGCAGTAACCGTCATCTTAGTTTCCCAAGTGACAGCGATTAGACATAAGGGATTCTTTACGCACTTCAGACATTACCTTTTTAACTGGAGCGGACATACGACCGTTGAGAAGATTATCAATGTTCCCATCGGATGGCTTCACTTCGTTGGAGAATTTACCCGAGCACTCTCCCTTTCTGTCCGACTTTTCGCCAATATATTTGCTGGAGTCATCTTGATCGGAGTTATGACCTATGTCGGAACTCTTATTCCAAGCGGAGGCATCGGACTCGGAAGTATTATCGTTATACCATTCTGGTTCTTTGAACTCTTCGTAGCATTTCTTCAGGCTTATATCTTTATGACCTTGTCGATATTGTATCTAAAAGAAGCAGTCACTATTGAGAGTCATTAAGAAGTTAGGAATAATGTAGATATAAGGCAATGCCTTATATCTACATCTTCCTGGTTTCCGGGGTTTTTATATTTTTTCACATTTTCTATTATGGAACTCGTATCTCTCGCAAAAGGTATTGCTCTTATCGCTCTTATCGGTCCTGGTATCGGTATTGGACTTATCGGTCTTGGTGCTATGAATGCTATCGGACGTAACCCAAATGCAGCCAATGCTATTAAATCAAATATGCTAATTGCCCTTGCATTTGCTGAATTTCTTGGACTACTCGCATTTCTTGCTCTCTTTCTTATTAAATAATATCTCCTTCCAATATGGAACTCGTTAATCTTGGATCACTCATCATTCAGTTTGTAAACTTGAGTGTGGTGGTATATGTTCTCTATCGCTTTATCTTCAAGCCATACCTCGCATTTATTGATGAGGAAACAGCAAAAAGAGAGGCTTTTGAGGCAAATGCTCGTGCTGCTGAACATCTCATTTCCGATGCATGAAAAGAGGCGGCGGGTATTGTAGAAACTGCTAAAAAAGAGGCTCGTGCCATCGTTGCCGATTCTGAGGGGCTTGCAAAACAAGAATATGCCCTCATTGTTGCTGATGCTCGAAAGGAAGCTGAGCAAATGAAAACAAAAGCTTCAAAAGATATTGAAAACGAGAGAGTTTCGCTTCACAATGAACTCCGAGACAAGGTTCTTTTTATTGCCCTTCGTGCAAATGAAAAACTCTTCGGAAAGAGCCAGGCAAACGCTGAGTTCATTGCTCAGACAATTAAAGATGAGAAATAAAGACCCTCACCCCAACCCTCTCCCAGAGGGAGAGGGGGTATAATAATCAATAATCTTCTCGTATGAATCTTTCTTCATATTCTAAATCGGATCTTGAAACTGCCCTCAGGGGACTCAAAGCCTATCGTGCACTCGATAAATTCATCGGAAAGCGTGGACGAGAGCTTTTTCATGCTGCCAGATCAGGGAAGCAATCCTATCGTGTGGAGTACTTTGGTACAGACTCAAGGAGTATCGAACCCCTTGTGATCTCTACTTACGAATCACACTTTGGTACAAAGCTCACGAGCACTGATATCGCCTGGAAACAGAACGATTCCCTGAAAGGGGGAGTTCGCCTGTTCTCTGGAGATGACATGCTCGATATCTCATTTCAAGATGCCGAAAGGAAGATGAAGAGGGGATAAGCTTGTATTTTCCTATTAAATACATAAAATAGAAGTATAAACGAAATATTTTTAATCTTCATTTGTATGAGTGAAAGAGATATCCTGATTGAAAAACTTAGAAGCCCCGAGCTTCAGGCGATTTACCAGAAATACAATCTGGAAAGAGTATATCTTTTTGGTTCGTATCTGACCGGAGAACAAAGGAAGGATAGTGATGTAGATTTACTGGTGACTTTCACTTGAGAAAATGGAGCGAATACCGACGATAAGCTTATAAAAAAGATATTTTCTACATCTTATGAAGCAAGAAAAGAAATAGAAGAGAAAGTTCACTATACTATTGATTTTGTCCCAAAATTTTTTCTCAAAAAGAAGATTCGTGACCAATTAGATAGCACTACTCTTTTATCTCTCAAATAAATGAAAGACCAGAAAGTTTACATAGATTCTATTCTCGAATGCATTGAAAATATTGAAACCCTCACAAAAGATAAAACTTTTGCAGAAGTTTTTGATTCACTTGCTATCAAGCTCTCCATTGAGCGATGTTTCATCACTCTCGGGGAAGCAGTTAAGAAACTCGGTCCAGAAACGAAAACTCAGATAGGGTCCAAGATTCCCTGGAAAGAAATGGCTGGTATGCGAGATATTCTCATTCATGACTACTTCGATATCGACATAAAAATACTCTGGGAAACGATAGAAACGGATATTCCAAAATTGAAACAAGCGATTTCCGTGTATCTCACGAGAACGTAGAGATGCGGAAAGGAAGATGAAGAGAGGATAAATTGAAGGAAAGGTATTATTTTATAATTTTTATATTATGGGTATTAATCATAAGATAATAGAAAGCGAGCTTAAACTCTGAAAATCAAAACAAGATATTATTAATGAGGCTCCAGAAGATTGGGATAGGAAACGATTATTAGCTATATTGAATGATTATCCTGACCAGAAACTTTTTAGTGAGAAGAAAGGATTGAATAATCTTTTAATGGGTTGTCTTT
>CALREC010000122.1 GCA_943355085.1 Candidatus Altimarinota bacterium | reverse complement strand
AATCACTATTCTTCCGAAAATCCCCACGCACCCGACTCCCGAAGAGAAAAATCTGATAATCTTTCAGTTCTTTCATGGGAAGGAGCGTGTTTTGGATTGCGAGGATATCTGTGGTCATACTTTGCAAGAACTAAAGATTTAAAGTGACTGTATTAGAAATTTCTCAAAAACAAAGATATTTGTGCGAAAATCGAGAACCAAAGCGAAGCCATAGCTCCCCCGGAGAGGGGTCAGTACAACTGTACAGTGAGTGAGGATCGGAGATTTGAACGCAAAGATCAAGTTTTTCAGAGATTTATTATTTTACCCCAAAAGCCTTACTTATACTCGTCAATATATCTGAGTCGAGTATGAACTTGGTATTTCAACCACCAAGAGCATTTTCTACCACCTTGAGTTGTTCTTTGGTCACAGCTTGCCCCTTGAAGTATTCTTGTGCTGCCATGGATTGAAGTTCCATAGCCTTGGCATCGGCTTCGGCTATCGCAATAGTTGCCTGAGCCTTACCTTCTGCCTGGAGGATCTGGGACTGACGATCCCCTTCTGCTTGGAGGATCTTGGATTGCTTGTCTCCTTCATTTTTGGTGATCTGAGATTGCTTGTACCCCTCTGCTTCGAGAATGAGTGCACGTTTTTCTCGCTCTGCCTTCATCTGTTTGCTCATAGAGTCCTGTATATCCTTTGGTGGTTCGAGTTTCTTGATCTCGACACGCATAACCTTTACTCCCCACTTACCCGTCTCACGATCGAGTGATTCAAGAAGTCGAGCATTGATATTGTCTCGGTTTGAAAGTGTTTCATCGAGCGCCATAGTTCCAAGAACACTACGGAGATTCGTCTGTGCGAGACTTACGACTGCCATAAAGACATTAGAAATCTCATACTGTGCCTTTACTGGATCATTGATCTGGATGTAGACAATTCCATCAACTGCAACTCCTACATTATCTCGAGTAATAATCTGCTGCTCTGGAACGGTGATGACCTGTTCACGGATATCAATTTTACGCATAGTTTCTATTCCAGGCCAGAGCCACACAATTCCTGGAGATTTTGTCTCAGTATATCTTCATAGAAACTCAATAAGCCCCACTTCCCCCTGAGATACTTTCTTTAAAAACATTGGCACAACAACTGCAACGATTACGAGCAGTACTATAAGAGTAGTTACATCCATAAAAAGATTGATTAAAATATAAATTCCGTATAATCGTATGGAATGTATCTATAAAGTCAAAAAAAAATGAAAGTAAATATAACAACCATCGGATGAGGAACAGGAACTTTTAATGTTCTTTTTGGACTGAAAGAAAATAAACACTATAATCTTGCAGCGATCGTATCTGTTTCTGATTCTGGATGAAGCACGTGAGAAATACGAGATGAATTTGGTATTCTCCCACCTGGCGACATTCGTCGTGCCATAGTTGCACTATCAGAAGATACGGGCATAGTACGAAAGCTATTCGAATATCGATTTAAAGCGGGCAATAGAATGTCTGGCCATACTATCGGAAATTTGCTTCTCACGGCTCTTACCGATATAACAGGTAATTTTGAACAATGAATAGAAGAACTCTCTGAAATGTTTCAGGTGCGCTGAAAAGTGATACCAGTCACGCTGGATGATATACAACTCGGGATTGTACTTGAAAATGGCGAGACTATAATAGGAGAAACCAATATCGATATACCGAAGCATGATGGGAATCTCGCCATAAAAGATGCTTTTCTGATAGGTGGCTGAGTCCTCAATCCTCGTGCACGGGAAGCTATAAGAAATTCCGACTATATCATAATCGGACCAGGTGATCTCTATACAAGTATCGTACCAAATCTTCTTTCGGATGGTATACAGGAAGCGATACATTATTCTCAAGCAAAAATCATTTATATCTGCAATATAATGACAAAGCATGGAGAGACCAATAATTTCGAAGTGGAGGATTTTGTTAATGTTATAGAAAAATATATCGGCAAATGAGAGATAGATTATATCCTTGTGAACTCTGCACCTATCCGAGAAGATTTAGTAAAAAAATATAAAGACGAGGAAAATAAAACACCCGTACAAATTACAGATCTTGCGAAGTTTAAAGATGAGTCCTACAAAATCATACAGCGCGATCTTATCAATGAGCACGATTACATACGTCACGACTCGATAAAGCTCTCTGGGGCAATCAATGACTTTGTAGAAGGATGGATAAAGTAGTTTACTAATATTGACCAGCTATTTATGAGCAAAACCATAGAAGAAAAAAAAATACATGAAAAAAATATCGTAAAAGAAGTTTCTTTTGTGGAAAAGGAGCTCTTACTCAATTCTCTCACACAACAAGAACTCCTAAAGACTACTACAGATCTTAATAGAACCATTCAAGAACTCACGAAGACACTCAAACTTCTGGAGGAACATGAGTATCTGACTCTCCATAAAAATAAATGGAAACTTATTGGCTACAATATATTTCTCGGAATGCTCTTTGCGATAGGAACAGTATTTGGCCTTGTGCTCCTTTCTTGGCTCACTCTCCACTTTTTTCGAGACTCTGCTATGCTCACACAAATTGTACAAAATCAGCTCAAAGTAAGACAGTTTGACATCGGTGAAATGCGAGAAAAAGTGAAAAATGAGCTCTCTACGCCCCATGCAGATACTTCTGGAAGTGGAAAAAACTGAAGTGGACTTAAGTAGACCTTATTCTCGGGCTTTCCATTCTGCTTCGGTCTTGACGAGATTGAGTTGTTTCATGAGATTTGTTCCAGAATCCGGAAGTACTATAGTGACATTCTTTATAAGGGCCTCACGATTATTGATCAGAGTATCGAGTAGAGTTTTATTGTATGTATTCATCGTATTATACGTAGCTATGAATTTACTCAGAAAGACCAGGTATGTTCGTGCATATGTGTTCCTTTCTTTTTCTGCAAGATATTTGGTGAGTAAGTCCTCTGTTGTATCGTAGTCCAGATTTTTATAAGCAACGGTCATGGCAGATTTGATCGTTTCGATAGACTGATCAGAGATAGTAACCGTTCACTGCAATTCTGCAATCTGAGCAGAAAGAGTGGATAG
>CALREC010000121.1 GCA_943355085.1 Candidatus Altimarinota bacterium | reverse complement strand
AAGCTTATGGAAGCAATCGACACGTATGTGGCAAAAACAAATAAACGCATATTTTACGAATACATTATGATTGCAGGAGTTACGGATCGACTGGAGTATATCGGTGAGCTTGCAACGCTGCTTGAAGGTCGATTGGCACATGTAAACTTTATCCCATACAATCCAGGAGAAGGATTTATGGGGACTGGTTATCAGCCGACATCCAAAATTATGATTAAAAAATTTCAGGAATGATTGGATAAAGTAGGAATTCCATCGACTATCCGACATACTATGTGAGATGATATAGATGCGGCTTGTGGTCAGTTGGCTCTTAAGGAAGATGGAAAGAGTCTTGCAACCGAACTCGGGAAAACTCTCGGGAAGAGAGAAGAAAATATATAAAACTTACGAACTATACTTTATGTCTGATAATACCATTATTTCCGAACATACAGACGTGATAGAACCGAAAAAAACGAGAAGGCAAATTCAAGATATTATTCGAAACGAGAAGGCTCTTGCAAAGATGGAGAGAAAAGCTAATTCTCGTCGTAAAACTGAGAAAAAATTAGAAGAAAAAGCCGAGAGAAAAATTATGCACAAAGTAAACAATACAAAAAGAAAGCTCGAGAAGAAAATCTGATCAAGAGCCATAGGACCAAAAGGATGATCAGATAACTAAAATGGTATTACTTTTGTATTAAAAATCTCACCAATTTGAGGCTTACAAGAGTTTTTTTGAGATTTTTTCTTGGGTGAGAAATAGCTCTATAGAGCCATTCAATCTTAAGTCTCCGCATCCAATTTGGGGCTCGTTTTTCAGACCCGGACCAGAAATCAAGCAGACCACCAACGGAAAATACGAGACATTCCATAGATTCAATCTTTGATCTATGGTTTTCTGCCCAGATTTCTTGTCGAGGACTTCCTCTGCCTATGAGGAGTATGCGAATCGTATCTTCTTCTTTTTTTGATATACTACTCCAATCGAATTCTCCAAATCCATTTTGTGCCGAAACAACACTGTGACCAAAGCTGGATGTTATGTGTTGTGCTGCTTTTTGAACCACAACATCGTGTCATCAGTAGAGCAAAATCTCTACTTTTTCGTCTCAGGGTATATGAGAAAGAAAATAGGGAAGGAAATCGGTTCCGTTAAGATTGGGAAGTTCTTTGTTTATATATTTCTTGCAAAGAAGTTTGAGTGCGATACCATCTGGTAAGAGAAAATCCCCCATTCGTAATGCTGTCATAAAAGCAATTTTTTGCGTGGAGTATGATTTTTCTTGATCTAATTCAGTAAGTACGATAGTCGCAAAATAGAGAAAGTGTACAAAACACCACCCTTTTTCTTGATAGATTCATAAGATGTTTTTAGTCGTTTGTTCGGCATTTGTCAGTGCCAAATTGGACAAAATAAGTGAGAGATTGTGGTTCATTTTTGTGAATAGGAAGTTACTTTTCATGAATTATAAGATAAAATATAAAAAATCAACTGCTTCTTTTTGAATTTTTAAACTTTTCTGGTACAATAAGCCAAATTCTTAGCCCATACTATGACTCTCGATCAAATTATTATACTATTATTCATTGGTTTATTCCTCTCTTTTGGGGTATTTCTTTATGTTAAAAGACGGATTGATTTTCGTCGTTCCATGAACATGGTTTTTTTGCGAGTACTTATTCCAAAAAAAGATAGCGAACAAGATGAGCGCAAGGAAACAACTCGTGACTTTAAGGAGCAGATAAGCCTCATGGAGCAACTTCTTGCTTCTTTAAAATCCCTACATTCTGGTGGTATAAAATCAAAGCTTTTTGGACAAGATTATATCTCTCTTGAATATGTGGCGCATAAGCAGGAGATTTATTTCTATGTCGTTGTACCCAAAAAGGCAAAAAATCTTGTCGAAAAACAGATTAGTGCATTTTATAGCGATGCAGTGATAGATGAGACCGAGGAAATTGATATCTTTCGGGATAAAAAAGTAGTAAAATGACTTGAGCTTGTTCTGTCAAAATCTTTTCATTATCCGATAAAAACATATCAAAAACTTGAAAGTGATCCGATCAATACCCTCCTTTCTACACTTTGAAAACTTAGTGAAACAGAGGCTGCATCTATTCAGATACTTCTCTCGCCCATATCGGATACGTGGCAAAAATCAGTAAAAAAAACTGAGAAGAAAAAAGAAGGACATATATCTTGGAATCCTTTTTCATGGATTACTGGTTTTTTTGGTATCATGTTTTCTTCTGGTGATGATTCTAAATCAGAATCCGCCCATGAGTGAGAGGACGAGGATGGCGTTATGAAGGAAAAACGAAAAAAAACTGGATATGAGGTTGTTATGCGCATAATAACAACTGGGGACGACCCCTACATGGTGGAGTCTGAGATAAAAAACATTGCTTCTTCTTTTTCACAATATAGCATAGCGCTTGGAAATAGTTTAAAGAGTGAAAAGAAAACGAATCTTGACGGATTTATGCGTGAATATATTTTTCGATATTTCCCTTTTTCTTTCCATTCGAAATCAGTTTTGAATATAGAGGAGATTGCTTCTATCTTTCACTTTCCTCATACCAAGTACAATAAAACACCCGAGATTCGTTGGCAGAATTTTAAAATCGTCAAAGCGCCAGTAAATCTTCCTGGGCACGGTATACTTCTCTGATACAATACTTACAAAGGAGTTACCAAAGAAGTTCGTGTAACCACTGAAGATCGGTTTCGTCATTTTTATATTATTGGGCAGACGGGTACTGGTAAGTCTACGGAGCTTCAGGTCATGGCTCGTCAGGATTTTGCTCTCGGAAACGGTTGTGCGATCATGGATCCACATGGCGAGCTTGCCCTCGATCTTCTTCCATTTGTTCCACGAGAGCGTGCAGACGATGTAATCTATTTTGACCCTGCGGATATGTCTCGGCCCATGGGTATCAATATGCTCGAGGCAACTACTGATGATGAAAAACAAGTAGTGGCCCAGGATTCTATGAATATTATGATCAAGCTTTTTGGTCCTGAGATCTTTGGTCCGCGTATTCAAGATTATTTCCGAAACGGAGTACTTACTTTGATGGATTATCCAGGAGGAGGG
>CALREC010000120.1 GCA_943355085.1 Candidatus Altimarinota bacterium | reverse complement strand
CAAAAGCCACGCCAAGTGTGATAATGGTTCCAGCCCAGAGAATCGATCCGATGATGTTATAGAGCCAGAATTTACTGGTTTGCATACCCATAGAGCCAGCGATAAACGGGATAAAAGCACGGGTAAAGTTATGGAATTTTCCGAGAACTATAAACCAGGCTCCATTTTTTTCTATCTGCTTGCGAAGGTATTTGAGCTCCGTTCTCCCAAGACCAAACCAATCTCCATAGCGTTCGAGAAAATTATAACCATACCATTTTCCGAGAAAATAGCCGATGGCGTTTCCGATTAGTGCTCCAATAATCGCAAAAAATATCATGTATGCGAGTTCGGATGATCCGAGCTTCCCAAAAAATCCACCTACGAGTAGCATGATCTGTTGACCGGGTACGAGTACGCCGATAACAGGGAAGGATTCTCTGATACTGCTCGAAAATGCGATAAGATAATTCCAGTTCCCCAGATTATGTATCTGTTTTTCCATCCAGCCGATAAATTGTTCTATAATTGATGGTTTAAAAATCGCCACAGCCGTGAGTCAAAATATGATACCCGCAAAAAGAAAATTGAGGATCTGAAGAAAGATGTGCGAAATCTTATGTATGAGTTTTTTGTGCATGAGAAATATTCAATAAGATATGATGGTCTGAGTTTACTCAATTTCTTTAAAAACTCAATTTTCTTTTTTATAGAGAGGGAAGGGAGGATGTCATACTTGAATTTGTGCATTACACATGACAAAAGGCTTATTATCCTCAAAGTATTTCTTGTGAATAGGACGGACTGAGAGTTCAAGATGATAATGTGTTCTAAAATAGTCCTGTACCGAGTGGCGAATATCATCTTCTGTTGGGGGAAGAAAAAATGGTTCGTAACATGTATCCTTCGAGGAATAATATATAGTATGATTTTCATGGAGTACTACTTTTATGCTTGCATCCTTCGTCGGAAATATACGCTTTTTCTTTTTTTCTGAAACCTCGAGAGATCCATGAGTGAGATGCCACTTGCAGTCGGGGAAGGGATAATCTCCATCTCCTAGCTCCTTCTTGACATTGTCCTCCTCATCCCCGACCCTTCTCCTAGAAGGAGAAGGGAGATTTTTCTCGCTTTTTACCCCCTCTCCTTCTAGGAGAGGGTTGGGGTGAGGTGAATGAATGGAGGGGGTATTATTCACCGAAACTAGCGATCCAAAGTCCATACATGCCGCATTTATGGCTCGACCAGAAATGCCAGATTCTTTAAAGTCTTTTGCTATTTGAAGTTTTTCTTCTTTGGTCAGTTTCTGAAAACGAGTTCCATGATAGTATCTGGAAAATATCTTTTCGAGATTGGTATCGAATGACAAGAGGGGCTCATTGTACACAAAAGCTTGAATAGCTGCTGCGGTATACGGTCCAATTCCGCTCAGTTGCATGAGACTTTCTCTGTTATTTGGGAAAATCCCTCCATGGTTTTCTGTGACCACTTTTGCTGCTTGGAGCATATTACGAGCACGAGAATAGTACCCCAGTCACTGGTAGTGTGGGAAAAATTCATCGTATGATGCAGCTGCAAGCGATTCAATGTTCGGAAAGTGCTCTAAAATATTTTCATAATACCCAATAACTCGGTCTACTTGTGTTTGCTGAAGGAGTATTTCTGAAAGCCATACTCTATAGCCCAGCTCTTTGTCTGATAGATGAAAATATTGTCTCCAAGGAAGTGAATGTCTGCCATATTTTTGTGACCAGGCAAGCAAGGAAGAAAAGGGGAATGGGTGCATATAGGTACGATCAAAAAATAGTCATATGACACATTATAGAGTTTTTTATAAAATACAAGAAAGTTTTATTGACATATATGTTTATTTTATTATAACTTATTAAGTATTTATTTTTTATATTAGTTAAAATTTCTTATTATGACTATCGAACAGAGACATGCACAGTTACGTAATGTTTCTCTTTCTCGCGATGCTCTGTCAGAAGCTATCTCATGACTTAATCTCGCAACTATAGCACGTAATACCTTTGATGAGAAGCTTATAAAAGGTATATTGGCTGAACGAATTCAGGGGTATTCTATTGATGATATCAAGAATATCGTCATGAAACTGCATCAATTTTGATCCGTTGGAATCGCACAAAATAAGCTCAGCCTTGTAAATCAGTTCTATGCGCTTGTTATTCATATGGTATTATTACCAGATTATTTAGATGGTGCAAGTCCGGAAGTGAAGACCGAAGAGCTCAAGAATATTATTGAGCGCTACATGAATCGATTGGATAAAAAAATAGAAAACATTCAACAACAACCTTTTCATGTTATGCTCGGTGACAAAGATGAGCTTCATGAAGAAATAGAGCGATTATGAGGCATAAGCTCGAGAAGTTTTCGACCTTGGTGACCTTTTGGTTCTAACTATATTGGGAGTCATGAGGAGTCTGATGGGCATATTATTAGCATACCAATAATGCTTACAAAATCTGATGGAGGTCTTATGACCAAGACTGTAAATCCGGAAGTTATTAAAAAAATTGTTTTTTCAATAGTTCCAAAGAAGAATAAATGAGGAAAGGCTGAATGAAAAAAGCATACATGAGCAAAATCTGGAATAGATACGACTCATCTGGATATATATGATAGTTTTGAAGCGACTTTTGAAACAAAAATTGATAGAGGAGACGAGCTCGAATATGGAAATATCCCAAATATGACCTATCTTGTTGTTACGATCAAAAATCCAATAATCGGTGAACTCTCTTCCTCGGTATGATACTCATCTGATGAAATAATTCACCATCTAGGGGTTTTTTTAGATCTGAATAATCTTCTGATCAATGCTATCGCTCAAGAAATAGGCACCAAGGGAGAAGTTCTCTACAATAGCTTTACGGTAACAACCCCGTATCTTTTCAAAAGTGCACAAGAATCTACCGTGATCGATATGAAAAAGTTTTCAAAACTCATGGTACATATAAAAGACAAGGTGTACTTGAAAGATGTGGCTTGACAGAAGCGAGCAAAAGAAGAAGTTGCGAGCATAGTAAAAACCCTGAGATATCCAGAGGTTATGAAATCATGGGGCGCCCAGCTTACATCGGGTATCATATTTTA
>CALREC010000119.1 GCA_943355085.1 Candidatus Altimarinota bacterium | reverse complement strand
GATTCATCTCCGAGAAGTTTGATTTCTGATGTACTAAATCCTACATCTTGGAAATCTTGAACGGTTGATTCGTAGAGATCTACTCTTGGAACCAGAGTAAGTCCATTCTTTCCAAAGACAGCGAGCATATTTGCAAAAACTCGAGTTTTCCCCGTTCCGGTTGGGAGTTTGATAGTTCCTGATCTCTCACCTCGAGTGAGACTCTCTTTTAATTCTCTGTACGTCTTCTGTTGTAATACACGAGACTCTTGTGACTTTGAAAGAGTCTCCAGTTTCTCGAGGAGAGGAGCTATTGTTTCTATGGAACGAAGTTTGGTTTTGTTTTTCGCTCGAACACGAAGAGTTTTGGCTTCTGTAGGTTTTACTTTTCCGGGAAGAGTGGTGTTGACACATTCGAAAGAAGTACGGATGTTTGTGAGCATAGATCTCGAGGATATAATAAATAGTTGCTTCGATTATACCATAAAGTGGAGAAAAAGCAAAAATGAATTTTTACAATAAAAAAAAGAAGAAGTATATTTTGCAAAATATACTTCTTCTTTAGAACTGACTGGTTTTACTTAATTCGAAATAGTGCCAGCCATCCATGATTTACATAGCTTTGAAATATCTGTATCATGGATGCTTGATCTTTTGGGGGATTTTGATCGAGATACTTTACAAAAGGTAGAAGATAGGGGTATTTTGTATCGGTGATTTTTTCTGACTTTATAAGACTTAGTATATGATTATAGCACTGAAATTGTTTTTCTCCTCGGTTTATACTCGTTTCTTTTCCGAGAGCATCTTTCGTATAGGATTCATAATTGACTCCCGCCAGGGTCAAATAGGTTGTTGGATTTTTTTCTTCAAGAGCCACCCGTAGACAGAGGCTATCTGTCTGAATCAGCTCAAGTTTCTCTGACTTGAATGTAGAAAGAAGTTGTTCGAATCGTTTTGTGAGATCACGACGAGGATCTTTGTCTATCGTCGCAGCGTTGAGGTCTACTAATAAATACCTGAGCCCCATTTTTTTCATGCGCTCTACTGTGATATCTGGATTAGTGTCATAAAAATATTTTCCAAACTGTGTTACAAGGCTATCGTCATAGTAGCGTGAGCGATTGTTGTCGATGAAGTAGGTCAGAAAGGTTCCTATCCTATAAATTCCCGCAGTATTTTTGATTTCTGGTGTTGGGTAGAGAACTGTCTCATATAGACTTCCAAGAAGGGATCTTGCTTCCGATTGAAGAGCGACAGTGTCGATAAGAGAAAGTCAGAGCTTTGTGAGATCAGTTCTTGTGATCTCACTTAAAATTTGTTGGAGTTTTCAAAGTTTTTCAGCTCAGGCGAGATTTGATTCCAGGAGTTTTTTGAGGGTAGGATTTTGAATTTTTGAG
Source organism: Candidatus Altimarinota bacterium (assembly GCA_943355085.1). Classification (GTDB taxonomy): domain Bacteria; phylum Patescibacteriota; class Gracilibacteria; order BD1-5; family UBA2023; genus UBA1545. Next base: position 1,732 of record CALREC010000119.1, on the reverse strand, counting down.
AGAGTTGCATCATAGACTTTTTTTTCTGATTCTAAATTCAGAGTCGCGAGGATCGTGAAATAATCAGGGTGTGAATTAAATATACCCTCTTCTTGACTGAGCGAACCATTTTTAAATTCTTGAAATCATGCAGCTTTTAAGTTGTTCCAACCATGAGGTATGGATGACAACAAGAAGTAACTACTCGTAATACTTAAAAATATAATAGCCCCAAACAAACGAATAATATTTCCATTTGATAGGCCTTCCTTTTCGTCATACTGAGTCATATATACTCATCCTATAACAATAGCAAGAAGAAATGAAAAGTACATCGATATGCCATACCATACTATTCCGTATGCAGCAATGACGAAGAGAAATATATAGAAACTCGCAAATACGAGATTTAAAAGGAAAAGTTCACTTTTTTTATCTGTTCGATCGAGGGCAAAGTTAAAATAGACAAGCGGGAGAAAAGACAAGAATGCTATCCATATATACCCTCCAGGAAGTGTTTGTGTTGCAAAAAAATCTGTGATAATCCTGGATAGTCCTGGATGAAAAAAATAAGCATATTCAAACCCAAGTATGGCCACAAGTCCTATGATCCAGAGTGGATTTTTGAAAGAGAGGAACAGGAATATCATCGGAATGAGCATGAGGAAGAATGGAGTAATTTCCGTATATTCTCCTGGTTGATTGGATTGCATCGTGAGATTCAATGGAAGTTTCAGATAGTTATTGGCACCGTCCGCGTATCCAAAATATCGTCCGAGATCTTCGTTAGTAGTTTTTCCACTGGATGAAGTGCTTTCTACGATATTTCAGGCTTCAATTTTCCTGAGTTCTTCAGGAGTATATATCTTGGTATAATCCACTGCAAGAGTATCTCATTTCCCACCAAGCATATTGGCTACGATATTGCCTTGAGTTCAGGCTTCACTTATATTTTTTATAATCCAAGGAGCAACAGGAATCCCTATTCCGATTATGAAAATGACAGACAACACGAGTGTTTGCTGAAAAGCTCTTATCTTGTATTGGTAAACGGCTAAGCCAAAAAATATCACTGCAAGAACAAGAGATGTGATAGTAACAATAGAAAGAAAATGAACATCATCTTTTGGATAATTGACATTCAGTTGTGCCCAGAGATTTCACTTAGTAAAGACTCCGACGAATAAAGCAAAATATCCGACAAATCCAGCAAGTCCCAGTTTGGCATAAAATATAACACCAAGGAGTCCGAGAATGAGCATGAGAGTTGTAAACTTGATCGCAAAAGCTAAACCGACAATGGTGCCGATTATGATGATGTATGGGAGATTCTTATGAGTTTCTCATTTTCCAAATATTACATTAAAAAATCAACGTCTAAAAATTTCACCAAAAAATCATCAAAAGTCTTTTTTTTGTTCCCAGCCTTTTGAATTATTTTCACCTATTCAATCGGAATCCAAATGAGAAGGAGAGGTAAATTCATTTTCATTTTTTAAAAAAAGATAGAGTATACCAAATATCCCGATTACAGAAACAAAAAAGAGTCCAGGATCAAGTTTCATATCCTTCGCCTGCTGGAATATCACCATAGGCATCGCGTAGAACATCGTTGCTGCCAAGAGAGGAAGATTGACAAAGTTTTTTGTTTCAATTTTTTCTTTTATCAGACTTCCGATAGCTATAACAAGGACTACGAGCGATAAAATACCACCTACTTGATTCATAAAAAATGCCTGTGGTGCTGAATGAA
>CALREC010000118.1 GCA_943355085.1 Candidatus Altimarinota bacterium | reverse complement strand
TGGGTTGGTGTGATCATCATAAAAGATCCGGTCGGATTGTCAGTAGGATTCGATGAAAATACATACTTTACAATTATAACAAGTACTATAAATGCTATTATAAATGGGAGTATAAAAGAAAATGAATTACTTCATGCTAGGGGTGTATCTCATCTATTTTTGATTCGAGTCATGATAAAAATATTTACAAAATAATATATATTCTAAATATACCGAAAACGATAGAGGAATCAAGGCGAAATCATAATAAAAAAATATTTCCCCCATGTGGGGGAAATATTTTGGGATAGAATTTTACTCTTTGGAGAGTATTTTTGGTATGATTGCTTCTACGGCAGCATATGTTGCATCTTTCCCTTTTGGTATTCTTATGGATACCGAGTCCCCAATTTCTCATTTTATAAATGTTACTGCGGCAAGAAGTGTATTGTACGTTTTTCCATCAGCAATAATTTGAAAACGATCTTTATTTTTCGTGAGTATTCATATCTTAGTTTCGTGTTCAATCTCTTCTATGATTTTATATGTAATTTTTCCGTCATTGTGTATGATAGCCTTGAGTTTGCTTCACTGTACTAATTTTGACTTAGATGCATAATTTTGTGGTACTGGATACATAGCTCCATCTGATCACAACATTGCTTCACCTGTAAATACTCACTCGATTATTTTATCTTCTCCGCTCGTATAGTTAGAGAGTCCAGTGGTATCAAATGATTCTAGTTCTTTTTTGAGTTCAACGACGTCACTCATGGTTGCAAGAATTTTTTTTGCTGAGATAATCGATTTTTGTGCACTGTCTAGTAAATCCTTGATGGCTATAAGTTTCTTGGGTTCGAGCATATATGTGTATTTATTTTTAATGATATAACAGAATGAGTATACTCTATAATATATATATATCAAAAGAAATGAGTATTGACTACTGTGAAAATAAGATTATAAATGAAATCACCAAGTATTTTGATCGGTTCCCCGTATAATCCTCCACATGATTCTTTCATTGTTGGAGGATTTTTCAAGCGTCCGGAAGCTTGAAAAATTCGACAATCTCTCAAGGATTCATAAGATACTGTATATCTTTAATTTGTTTTCTTTCCCCTTTGTTTCTTAAATTTTATAGAGTTTCTTTCGTGCCTGGCGCATAGTATATTTCCATCTCTGCACAAAATGTATTCTACAAACTACGATGAGTATATTTCAGCAATTTATTCATCAGTAGGAAGATATATAATAATACAATCTGTATACAAAACATACCAAAAAAGAGCGCTCAAAAAAAGATAAAATAATCCACGACTAGATAAGATATACTCAGCATCCAGCCAAAGAAAATTGTAAAATTTACTATGCTTCCAATAATAGTTGCTCAGATATTTTCCTGTTGTGAGATAAAGAACATTTTTATATCTATAAATGAGAGCGCAAAGCTCGGGATAAGAATGGAATAAAATGTTATTGCGAATACTGCCTGATAGCTGATTGGCATACGCGAGAGATCCTCAACTCCAGTAATCCCTCAATAAGCAAAGATGCCATAACTCAGAGTTATTCAGAAAATGAGCGGTCAAAATGAAATCAAAAATAGACCTATTTGATTGAGTATGAGGGCAAAAAGATAGCCGATACTCATTCCATATTTGGATATATCTCCGATATAATTTTTTGTTTCGAAAATAACCCGTCCACCACTTGCCTCAAATAGATGTATCTCTCGGATCTTATTTCCAGATAAAAATCCAAAAAATGCATGACACAACTCATGAATAATGACCCCCGATCGTATAATGAAACCAAATATGAAAGAGAGTACAGGATGGATGTCTTTGATACGATACAGTACCAAAAAATAATATTTTTGTATGAAAGTCGTTAATAGAATGATTGATATAACCCCGAAAGTATCAAAAAGCATGTTTACTAGGAGATTATGTTGTATAAGTTTTTTGTTTTTTGACTTCCCAAAATATTGCCCAGATCCCGCCAAGGTAGACACTACTAAAAACGCAGGCAGAAATTACGAGGGCAACCAATACTCCCGTATGGAGTGTTTGGAGTAGATACCAGTTCGCACCACTGGCGATAAGACCAAAAATGAGAACTCATACACTAAATCGTGGGAGAAAGTTAAATGGGACCAAGTGTCTGGTAGCCCAATATGTTTGTATGAGCAATAGTATCTGACAAACAAGAGTCACCCATGCTGATCCAACAAATGAGAAAAATGGTATGAGTGCAATGTTTCCAATGAGATTGGCAATCGTTATGATGAGATTGATTTTCAATAATTTTTTCTGTTCATCGTGTGCTATGAGTATGTAAGTAAAGAGAGATGAGAGAAAATAAAAGAGAAATATAAATACCACTATCTGCATAGCATCGAGCGATGTATACGTATATTTTGCATGTTCGATATATTCTTTTGTGGCGATAAAACTAATAATATTCGCATCGTTTATAAACAAAAAACTCGCTATACCAACACCAAATACGAGAAGTACTTTGTAGGCTTTTATTACATACTCAAGGAGCTGTTTTGTATCCTTCTTTTTAATAGATTCCGTAAAAAGTGGCAACATGGAGTTGAGAAAGAGGGTTCCAAACATCATACCCACTTCTACAATCTTCATGGGTACGGAGTAGAGTGCTATGGATATGTCTGCCAAGGCCTGCGATTCTAGAACAGAAAGAAGCACGATATCGACTTTGAAATATATGACATTCAGAAACAGGGCTATACCATAGGGGAGGGAAGTCCGTAATATATGTTTCATATATATAGGATCGAATCGAAATGCAATAGGTTCGAGTCTACGAGCATAGAAGTAGAGAAGTCATGTCATAACGATGTTTCCAAGCAGGCCTGCGAGCAGAACGCTGACAAAACCCCAAAATTGCATGGTGGGATTATCGGACATAAGGCCTTTCGGTAGGAATACAAAAACAATCAAGAGGACGGCGAGAAAATTGATAATTTTTCCAGTTGTAATGGATACAAATGAAAACTCCGTTTTGAGGTGAGCCTGGAGGAGCGACATAACCGAACTATTCATGAGTCCGAAGAGTGTAAATACTCCTGTGACAAGAATCCCTGCCATCGCCATGGGTGAGTTGTATCCGGGGAGAAAAAATCCTATTGCCAGAGAGAGAAGTATTATAATGAGTCCGAATCC
>CALREC010000117.1 GCA_943355085.1 Candidatus Altimarinota bacterium | reverse complement strand
CATATCTATATTCAAATACTATTTGGATTCAAGTTCTTCTTCCATCGTTTCTTGGCTTTTCGGTCAATAAACCAAGGAGTAATTACGCGTATAGAGTTTCTCAATTTCTTCCTTTGTAATAGGCACAAAATTCGTTGTCCAAAGCTTTCAATACTGACGTTTTCTAAGCCTAACATGTAGGCGAAAAAGAAAGTAACCTTGACTGCTCACTCGACCATAGAAATTATCAAAAATCCCATTACAGCACCAAAGAATGGTAGTAACGGGATTTTTTTATGCCTTACCATGCCTAGCTGCTTCAATTGAAAACAGTATGCAATTTCTTTTGACTTTTCTCAGTACAGTTTATTTTCACAGGAAAGTTTTCATGGTTGTTTAAATATCGGGTAAATATCTAAAGAAAAATAGGAATATCACACATACCTAACACAAGGACGTAAACATAAAAAACCATTGCGAGATCTTTAGTTAGATTTTGAATTCAAAAGAAGCGAGAGTATCTTTTGAATTCAAAATCTTTTCCACATTCTTACCCGTTATATGGATAATACTATTCGCAACATCCCAATCGAGAGTATCTACAAACATCATACCCATGCCAAACATAATAACTTCCTGGATTACTTGCTTTCCGTTATAATGATCCTGTAGGGCAATTTGAAATAATGCTTTCGCAATATCATCTTTTCTGGTTTGTGTATTTTTTGAATTCAAATAGTTGCGGATCATTTGACCAAGATTAATTTCCTTATTGACCAAGAGTCATTCGAATAAAGGTTGCCAGATATTCGCGAGCTCTTTATATGAGTATCGACGCTCTTTGCCATTTTGCATAATCTTCGTTGACTGCACTTCAAAGCGGTTGCTTTCAAGATAGGTATAGAAGCAATCTTTTCAATATTTTTCCAGCATATCGTAGGATGTAAGAATATTGTCGATTTTTGCCGTATGAGTTGATGACATAAGAGTGAAGGAGTTAGTATTTATTTTATAAAACAGTATTATTGTATCATGATTTGTGATTATTGGCAAAAATTTCAGGATTGAAAATATGACAAAATAAATTATTAGGCAAAAGTGTGCATGTTCTTACTTTTGAATTTTGCACTTGATTTTAGAATCGATGGTATAAAATCTGGGACATTTTTCTTGACTTTAGATTCTTTTTCTCTATTATCCGATCAATATTTGATACCAAGTCTCAATTATGAATATAGAATTCGTGTTAAAACAAGGTGGAAAAAGTCTCACGAAAGAGCGAAAAGATGTGTTTGCGTTTATGGAAACGAGACATATGTTTACAGCTCAGGATATCATGGATTCTTTTACCGATATCTCGCGTGCTAGTGTATTTCGAACACTGGGGTTATTTGTTTCACTTGGGATCATTCGTCGTATACCATTTTCTGAAAAAGGTGAAGTATATGAGCTCAATGATATACAACACCATCATGAACATATGAAATGTAATATATGCCAAACTATTTTGAGTTTTGACTCTCATTGAATATGTAAAAGTATATTTCAGGCAGCCAAAGACAAAGGTTTTACCATACAAGAACACAGTATCTCTGTTCGGGGCACTTGTTTGAATTGCTCTATTTCTTAAATATAATCTCCTATGTCAAAACTTATTCCCATAACTATTCTTACCGGCTTTCTCGGATCTGGAAAAACAACTCTCCTCAATAATATCCTCCGTCAATTTCCAGATAAGAAAATCGCCATTGTGGAAAATGAATTTTGATCTGAAGGTATCGATGCCGATATCATAGAAACTTCCCGCGAAGAGATAGTTGAAATCAATAATGGATGTATTTGCTGTACAGTTCGTAAGGATTTTATCGATGCAATAGAACGCTTACTGTCAAGCGGACGACATATCGATTGGATTATCATAGAGGCTTCTGGTATGTCTGAACCTCTTCCAATCGCTCAGAGTTTTCTCATGCAAGATATGGGTGGTCGTGTTCGTCTCGATAGCATCATTTGTGTAGTTGATGCTGTAAACTTTACAGAAAAACTTATGCAAGATGTTTGAACCGTGGTAGAGCAGCTAGAATTCGCTGATATGATTATCTTAAATAAAGTCGATCTTGCGCCTAAGGAATTCCTCCCTACTGTTCATAGTGTCATCCGAAAGGTCAACCATCATGGTGCTATTATCGAAGCGTCCCATGCGGAGGTGGATGGACGATATCTCTTTGATACGGCACGTTTTGAGCTCACTAATGATATCGAAAAAGAAATCATAGAGCATGAATCACAAGGACATGTCCATGACTCGAGCATTACGTCTTTTCTCTATACGACCGAATATGTATTTGATACACAAAAACTGGCTTTATTTTTAGGTGGATTAGATCAGGATATATTTCGAGTCAAGGGGTTTATTTTTTTGGAGGGGTATACAGAAAGATTTTTGCTCCAAAAAGCTGGAGCGCGACTCGTAACTGAAGTAGATAAATCAGGATTTGTAGATCCACAGAGAAAAACAAAAATTGTATTTATCGGTAAAAACTTGGATCAAGCCCTCCTCTGGAAACGTGCCGATGAATGTACCAATAGACCTGCCTCTGTACTTTTTAATTTTCAATAATATATGACCAATAACAAAATAATTCCCGTTACTGTTCTATCTGGTTTTCTCTGATCTGGTAAAACAACCCTCCTCAAGAATATCCTCGAAAATCGAGAGGGGCTCAAAGTGGCTCTTATCGTAAACGATATGGCAGAGATAAATGTGGATGCTCGATTGCTCAGAGAAGGTGTCGAACTTTCTCAAACCGAAGAAAAAATGATCGAAATTCAAAATGGTTGTATCTGTTGTACTCTTCGATGAGATCTTATAACGGAGGTAAAAAGACTCGCAGAACATGGCAAATATGATGTTATCATCATAGAATCCACTGGAATCTCAGAGCCGGTTCCAATAGCTCAAACATTTAGTTATATCGATGAGGAAACAGGTATTGATCTTTCTCAGTTCGCACGCCTAGATACCATGGTAACGGTTGTGGATGCTGCAAATTTTTTAAAAAATTTTACCTCACAAGAATTTCTGAAGGATAGAAAGTGGGAAGTCTGAGTAGAAGATGAGAGAACCATCGTGGATCTCATGACCGAGCAAGTAGAGTTTTGTGATGTTTTGGTAGTCAATAAAATATCCTCTCTTTCATCAGACGAAATAAAA
>CALREC010000116.1 GCA_943355085.1 Candidatus Altimarinota bacterium | reverse complement strand
TCTCGAAATTTTAGGGCAGATTCCAGTCCTGGATCAATGATAGGGAGAAGAGGAAGTCTCTTTTCTATGTGTCTGCGAATAATAGGGTAGTGGGTACACCCAAGCACGAGAGCATCGATATCGGAATCAAACTGGTTGATATATTGGGTTACAAGTCCTATTATTTCAGGTGTACCATATATTCATTGTTCTATGAGAGGAACGAGTTCTGGTGCCGCGATTTCCTGAACCTCTATGGTCTTGTCATGAAAATGTACACGATCTTTATAGGCTCTGATATTGACGGATGATTGTGTTGCCAATACTCCTACTTTTCTGTATCCAGACTCATATACCCGCTCGGCCCCAGGGATGGTCACGCCGAGTATTTTTCGATCGGGAAATCGTACTTGTTGGAGGTACTTGATAGTATGAGCCGTTGCAGTATTGCAGGCGAGTATGACGATGGTTGCTCCTTGATCAAAGAGGAACTGGACTCACTCCTCTGTATATTGTTCGATCATCTCATGGCTTAAGTCTCCATAGGGACAACGCGCATTGTCACCAAAATAGCAGTAGTCATACTTTGGCAACAGTTTGTGAAACTCTTTGAGCACGGTGAGTCATCAAAATCAAGAGTCGAAGAGTCAGATCATACAGTTAGCTATTTACATTCTCTTTTATAAACTTTGGCATATTTGCATATTTTAGTCCTTCTTCGAGGGTGATATCCCCATCGTTTATGAACTGCAGAAGATCATGTTCGATAATCTGCATGCCCTCACGACTGGATGTTTGCATGATAGATGGGATCTGATGAAGTTCATTCTCTCGTATGAGATGTGAAATTGCCGTATTCTTTATGAGTATTTCCTTTGCGAGTTTCATACCACTCCCGTCACTTTTCTTCAACAGACGTTGAGAGAAGACGGCAACAAGTGTATCAGCGAGCTGGAGGCGTATCTGGTTTTGTTGACCCGATGGAAATGCATCAATGATACGCGAAATGGTTTGATAGGCGCTACGGGTATGCAGGGTTGAAAATACGAGGTGTCCTGTCTCGGCAAGCTTGAGTGCCATCTCTATTTCGTGCATATCTCGCATTTCCCCAAAAAGAATTACTTGTGGATTTTGACGCATTGCTCAAATAAGCGCTGTGTTATAGTTAGGTACGTCACGCCCAATTTCTTTTTGTTCCACTATTGATTTTTTGTGCATATGAATGTACTCGATTGGATCTTCAATCGTGATGATATGTTTTGCATAATTTGTATTGATCTCATTGATCATCGCCGCGAGTGTAGTAGACTTACCGCTTCCAGTAGGTCCGGTAACAAGTATCAGTCCTTGTCCTGTTTTTGTTATATCCTGATAAATAATAGGCAGGTTTAAATCTCTTATAGAAGGTATGTTTTGCGATAGTAGCCTCAGTACTGTCATGTAATATCCATTCTGAAAGGAAACATTTCCACGAAATCTGGAATCTTGGAATTGAAAAGAAAAATCAAGATTTTTTGTTTCGAGAAGCTTTTCGTGCTGATCAGTGGTTATGAGTGATTGTGCAAAATCTCTTGCTGCAACAGGAGTAATAATATCTATTCCTTCATCTACAAAAATGATTTCCCCAGAGATTTTGATTGCAGGATAGGTGCCAACGGTATAATAAAAATCGGATCATTTATTGTCGATAATGACGCCAAGCAACGCATCTCGTTGAGGATATTCAATAATCATGGAATTAATCATGGAATTAAGCATGTGAATAATGGTAATATACTAAATAATAGCAAGATACTAAATAATAACTGTATTCTATAAGTTTTTTGCAACTTTTGCAAGTTGAAAAAATGGGAGCATGATTGCTATGATAATAGTCCCCACCAGGGCTCATACAAATACTATAATAAACGGCTCCAGTGCAGACATAAGATTTGCAATAAATCGCTTGAGTTCTTTGGTGTAATTTTGTCATACTTTTTCAATATTTTTTCAAATGGTACCAGTTTCTTCTCCAACGCTTACCATGTGTACAAGATCTTCTGGAAAAAAGTGATTACTAAAAATCGCTTCTTTGTTGTTTCATATAGTTAGTCCCATAGCATTACTCAACTTAATACCTGTTTCAACTTCATTTTTGATACGAATAATATCTTTTTTAAATTGTATGTTTGGAACGATATTTGCAGTCGTTTCTAATGCTTCAAGCATGAGTACTCAGGAATCCAGAAGGAGTTTAAGAGAATTGATAAATAAAATAACGTTTTCTTGTCGTTTAATATGTCAAAATACGGGAATCCGTAATGATATAAAGGACAGAATCATCTGGCCGAAATAGAATCTTTTCATAGCCCATATGCCTATAAAAAATGAGAAGATTAAAAGGCCTATAAATAGGTAGTGCTGCATAATGAATTGTGACACGTTTATCATGAATTGTGTCAAGCCAGGTATAGCAACACCTGTTTTTGTGAATGATTCTGTGATTTTTGGTAGTATGAAAGTGAGCATGAAAACCACCATGAGAAGAGCCAGGGAGGTGAGTATGAATGGGTAAATCATAGCTCAACGTATTTTGGATTTGAGTTCTATGCTTTCCAGTAAATCAAGCTCCAGCTCTGCAAGAACCTTGGGGAGTGCACCTGTTTTTTCGCCAACTTCTATAAGCGATATAATGAGTGGATCAAAATATTTTTTGTATTGTTTGAGTGTATCTGAGATTGATAATCCATGATCTAGATTGAGACGAACTTCATTTACTATCATTTTTAACTTCGGATTCTTCATCTGCTTGTGGACGATGGAAAAAGCAGATTTGAGATCGATACCACTGGAGAGAAAACTAGAAAGCTTATTTATGAAACTCCATACATCTTTTGGTGCAACTCCTCCGATGATAAATTGCTGGGTTTCTTTTCTTGTAAAATGCCCTGGCTTCTTACCAGTTTTGATAGCATATCTTGCATTATTGAGAAGTTGCTGAAAAAGGATACTATTGAAAGTACCATCAGGATTCATGAAACGTTTTTTTTGAAATAACATACATTTTGGAGTTATATTTTCCCATTTTTAAACAACACGTCTAGTGTTTCTTTGATAACAACATCATACTCTCATTTTTTATATAATTCTTCGAGTACTTCATACTTTCTTTTAAGTTTTTCGTCTTGTTTTTTCATGATAGATTTATGCTCATTTTCAAGTGCCTTTTCTAGATAGAATCTCATTCTATCATGTGCATATCCTTCTCGAAAATAGAGATA
>CALREC010000115.1 GCA_943355085.1 Candidatus Altimarinota bacterium | reverse complement strand
GGTGACGAGCGTAGATAGTGGCAGAACTCCCCCCATTCTCCCGCGAGCGGGATCATTGCCCCCCTCAGCCGAGGGGGGTGGCCGTAGGTCGGGGGGAGTTTAGATTCCCGAAATAGTACCCATAAATCGGAGATATATATGCTTTCTTTCCACCGCCAAACATATTAATCTGAATAGTAATACGAGCTGGATCCTCATCGTATTCATCAGGAAGAGATAGTGCGTTGGCACCCGTTATATAATCCATAAGATCTTCGAGACGAGCATGATATGAGAGAATAGAGAGTTCTATGAGAAAATTTGCGAGCCCCGAAAGAGCAGGATCGGCATGAGTTCTTAAGGCCTCGATCCAGTTTTTTCTCTCTTCCCGGCGTGCACTATTAATGGCGCGTGAGACCTCCCAGATAGTCAGACGATGAATTCCAAAGCATGGATGAGCAAGAATAGAAAGCAAAATCTCATCTCGAGGCGGTCAGTTTGATCGAAGCGATACCAGGTACTCAAGAATCGCATCTAAGAGTCGCACCTCTTCTGAATCAAATATATTTTCATCTTTGCTGAGGGCAGTAGGAATCTCTTTAGAAAGGAGAATTTTACCAAGATTTTCAAGAGTTTTATTTTTCTTCGTGATGACCGCAATTTCCTCGGCTCTTAAACCATCCGCAAGAGCACGCTCGATATCCTCGGCAACCCAAGTAAGCTCATCCGCTTCTGTCTCAAATATATTCTGTGTCACACTTCCTCCTCATCCACGGTGGGAGTCAAAAGATTTTATGGCCTCTGGAAATATATGGGAAATAGAATGCTCTGAGCTATTCATGAGCGCTCGTGAGGCATTGATAATCTCAGTATTTGATCGATAATTGGTCTCGAGAATGATAAGCTTTGTCTCTGGCCAACGATCACGAAATACTTTGATATTGCGAGTATTGGCGCCCTGAAACTTGTAGATAGACTGGTCATCATCTCAGACTGCAAAAATATTCGGATTCTCGCTCAGTGCCAGTATATCAGTAATGAGGCGGAGCTGTGCATCGTTCGTATCCTGATACTCGTCCACGAGCACGAACTGATATTGCTCGGCAAGATTTGCACGGATATCCCCGTGCTGCTCCACAAGCCGAATCGAGGCAAGAATCATATCGGAGAAATCGATGTACCCGAGAGCTTTCATGCGTTCTTCATACTGAAGATAGATACGTGCGAGCGATGCATACTTTTCGAGTCTGGAGGTATCTTTTAAAATCCACTTTCCTTCGTGGTCTTTTTCGAGCCATTCATCTCGCCATTTGGTAACAATCTTGGCATCAGTTTCTGACTCTTGGAGACTCCAGATGGATTCGAGTGACATGAGAAGTGTTCGAACAAAAGTGTCCTGTGAATGCATGCGCTCAGGTAGACCAGAAAATGCGCGAATAAGAGTATCTTGAAAGGCACGAAAAAGCTCAAGCTTGAGAATCTTGTCTTCTTTTTTTTGACCAAGTGCGAGGAGCTCTTCCATATGGGCTCGGATAAGTGGTTCCATGACCATCATCGTTTTACGATTGGTCTCGATAATCTCAGCGTATTCACTAGGTGTTATTCCTGCGTCTTTCAGAAGCTTTATAGCATTGCGGAGGTCTCGGATCTTCTCATTGGCGTTCTGCCCAGGCTTGTATGGGTCGTTCCAAGGAAGTGCGGTCAAGATAGCATCAAAGAGTCGTGAGGCCTCTATCTCGTCGATTGGCGTTGCTTCGGCGTAATCTGAAATCCTCGAACGATATCGGTTCAGGATCTCGTTTCAGAAGCCATGAAACGTATGAATTGCCACCTTATATGCATCTGCACCCATAACTCTCGAGAGTCGCTCGCGCATGTTTTTCGCAGCATTTTCAGTGAAGGTGAGGCATAAAATATTGCTCGGATTCACATCTGTTTGCAGGAGTATATTCGCAATACGCGCGGATAAAATCTGCGTCTTCCCACTCCCCGGCCCCGCGATGACGAGCACCGGACCATAAATAGTATCCACCGCCTGCTTCTGGCGAGGATTCAGGGATGAGTAGGTTGTTTGAAATGGTGTAGACATAAGAAATTCCAATAGGATAAAAAAATAAAAAAATAATTATTGCAAAATACAGAAAATCACTATTATATAATGCAGAAAGTTTATTTTTAATTTCCCACGCATGACAGGACGATATACCGACTCAAATGAATCAAAGATTAACACACAATATGAAAAAACATTTTTGGATATTGAGACAAGACTAACTCAGTCCATTCAATGAATAGGTGGTGATAAGTTTCGTTGGAATTCCAATGACCTGAGTTCATCTAGGCAAACATCTCAATCTTTTAGCTTTATGAAAGGATGAACGGCTCATTATATTGAAGTAAATGCACAAACTAATACCATTCTTTTATGCAAACGTAATTTTGGAGGGCCGATTGATAAAGAAAAAATTAGCCTTGATGATCTTGTGGGAAAATTTCGCTCATCAAGATAATTTCCAAAAATCCAACTCTGGATCCATCTGATTATATAAATTCTTCGCTTCACTCCAAACAATTTTTGAAAAATAGAATGCTTCACACTCTTTCATTTTTATTGAAACATATTTTTCATGCAATAGATTCGTTGTCTCATTGCATTTTTTTTGACAAAACCAATCTTTTGAATACATTTGATCGTATATATACTGATAAATAATCACCTCTATGCTTCGAGCAAAAATTTATAAAAATGAAAGATCAGGAAACATTTTTCTTTCCTCTCGAAAAATCGAGACCAATAATGGATCACTACTCTTGTTGCAAATATCTTTTCAGGATGCCAAACTCGGATCTTTTATAGAAAATAGAATCATAGATCTTATTCTCACGAACTCTGTTGCCATCGGGAATGATACGTATACGCATTTTGGATATCTATTAGAACGATTAAATAAATATTTTAAGGAAATAGAAAAAGAATGAGATTTTGAAAGCTTGTCTATTTTTATAGGTATTGTGCAGGATGAAACGTTGCACTTTTCTATCCTCAAGTCGGCATATGTCTATCTCCTCAAGGAGAAAAAGATAATGAATATTGCTGATGGAATGGGCATAGAAGAGACAGTACCTCAATTTTCATATATTTCAAGTGGTACCATCAATCCAAATGATATACTCTGTGTGAGTAATGCAAGCATGTTAGATCACCTCACTCAAGAAGATATGTTTGAGATGTTTAATATAAAAACCCTTCAAAGGGTAGCAAATGAGGATACTACTC
>CALREC010000114.1 GCA_943355085.1 Candidatus Altimarinota bacterium | reverse complement strand
GTAACACCAAGTGCTCTTTCCGGAAGTCATCGTATCGACTTAATCTCTGTGAATACTATGAGCAATGAAGCAAATATTCAATTGGGGATTATAGGAAATAATGCCATCATAAGGGCACGAACACAAGATACGAACTTTAATGGATTTCTCGATGGATATCTGCTTTCTTTTGCGACATGAGGAGTTACATCCAATAGCCTATCTTGACTCATAATCGCAGGATCTGGCGTAAGCATAGGAAGTGGGAGTATTTCTTGATCAGATTGGCTTTTACCATTCACTGATAATATTCTCGCGGGAAGTCAGATACCCCAGATAAATGGTATATTTGATAGTGTAAATCTCTTAGATACCAATATCAACGAGGAAGATGGGAGGATGAATAACTGTATATGAAGTTGAATGAGTGTGAATACGCATGGGTATAGTATTCCAGGCGCAATGAGTTGAAGTTCTACATGAGTGACGAGTTCGGGAGTAGCTATTACAGGGGGACGTGTGACATATTCCCAATCATTTGCATGTAGCCTTGGGGTATTCTCTGCTTCGGGAAGTGAGTCAGTCGGAGTCGCAAGCTGTAATCCTGGGTATACGTCGAGTGGAGCGGTTTGTTTGGCAAATGCATGTACGGGAAGTGGGCTAAATATAAATGGACATGGATATATAGTTCCGAGGATTGTAGATTCAAGTTCTACATGAGTGACGAGTTCGGGAGTAGCTCTTACAGGGGGACGTGTGACATATTCCCAATCATTTGCATGTAGCCTTGGGGTATTTTCTGCTTCGGGAAGCGAGTCAGTCGGAGTCGCAAGCTGTAATCCTGGGTATACGTCGAGTGGAGCGGTTTGTTTGGCAAATGCGCCTGTAAGTAGTGGATGATGATGAGGCGGAAGTAGCTCTCCTCTTCCTGACTACTGCCCTTTGGGGGATCTATCAGGAAATTTCTACGATAACAAGTGTAATATGCTTGTTTGAGGAAGTGGGTCAAATCTTGGAAACCATTCATGAAATACCACAAATATTCCACCAGTACTCACACTGACGCCTATTTCAAAGATCTCTCTCACAACCGTGAGTGAAAAATTTTTTACAGAAATCACAGATGCAAAAACATATCTCCTGAGTAGTATTACTCATAATGCTATTGTGAAGCTCATAAATAGTTATGGCAATAAACTAACGATTCCAGATTGAGCGTATTTTCTCTCCATTGATCCTAGTCTCGCAATTGAATACAATCGTGTCATGAATGCCTATACACTACTCTTTCTCAGGGTACAAGATGCGGTTACTGGAAATAAATCCAGTAGTGTAAAAAATGACGGTAAGATGAGTGCGGCGATTGTCAACTCTGGTGTTACGCTTGTGCAAAAGATTCTTGATCGATATGTGATTCGAGATACTATAAACGAGAAAAATATCACCCTCTATAGAACAAAGAATCCTCTTCTCGCAAAACCCCTAACATCACTTGAAAACAAGATTATAACAAAATTGGACGCCCTACTTGAAAGCACAACCATTACCCGAAGTGAGTACGATATGGCAGTACAAAGCTATAATGACTTCGTACTTCACCTCATGATCTATAGAGATTATTGAAAAAAGGCCATCTCCAAAGAGCGAGCAGTCAGTTCTATGAAAGTATTTATGGCGACCTACAGGAAAAAAGTTGGCGACCCACTAATCGAACCCACTCTGAGTGATGAACTTCTACAAAAACAACAGGAATTTAAAAATACGCCATAGTTACAAGGGTTATTTTTTATGATCCTGAATTATTCGGAGGGAAATCGATATGAAGCAGAAATCCATTCATACTCAACATGGTGGCGTACCCTATTTTTCAGTAGCCCTATATACTCACTGCCATCATTCTGGAACTCCATTTTCTATAAGCTTTCCACACCTATTAATGAACGCGAGAGATGGCTCGTCTCAATATTGCGTATGGAGTTTTTGGAAGATCTCTTTTCCACTGACTATCTCTCAGATGGTATAGAACTCGAGGGCTTTTTCGAACTCTTGTATGAGAGTGAGTTGTCCCTCGGAGACTTTCCCTACTTCTCAGACAAGCTCATAGATGAATACAGGTTTTTCTTTCCCTTTTACTTGGATACTATCAAGCTTACGAAATACAAAAAACTCTTTTGCTTCCATGACCACACTTTCCCCGACACACATGAGTGTTCCATAGAGTTTATTAATCCCTTCAAACCTTGAGGCGGTGTTTACCGAGTCTCCGAGGGCCGTATACTCGATCTTTTTCCCGACACTTCCGATATTTCCAACAACAGCTACTCACTTGTTGATCCCCATACGTACGCTGATCTCGATTCACTGATTTTTCTTGAACGCTTTATTGAGTTCTTGTATCTTGGCTTGTTGTCTGAGGGCTGCACGGCAGGCAAGTATGGCTTGTTCTTTTTCATCTCCCCCAAATGCTCACCAGAGAGCCATTACAGCATCTCATTCATATTTATTGATAAATCCTTTTTCGTTCATGATGATATCTGAAACCTCTTTCAGATAAATACTGAGGAAATGAACCAATTCTTCAGGTTCCATATTTTCAGATATACTCGTAAAACCTGCGATATCCGAAAAAAAACTGGTTATATTCATCCGTTTTCCATCGAGCTTCACCTCCTCAAATTTATCGAGTATATTAACAACCAGTTCTTCTGACAAATACTGAGAAAGAGCTCATTTCAGGGCACGCTTTCATGATTCTTCGTATATGTATTTGTATCCCGTGGCAAAGATAGTCGCAAGTAGGACTATGAGCATGATTTGGATATGAAAACTGAACAGTGTTTGAAAGAGCATAAAGTAAGCTATCTCCATGCCAAACAATAATATAAATCCTCCACCGAGAAATATGAGCTGAACCGCTATATTTTTCATATGGATGGCGAGTAAAACCAAGAGAATAGTCAGAGCGATTATTATGATGACCTCTTTCCAGCGAGCCAGCTCGACTATATACTTTTGATTAAGCACCGTATTGATCATATTGGCATGGATGTATACCCCATACTGAATACCAAGTGGAGTACTAAACTTATCATCGAGTGCTGTGGCAGTTGCCCCGATGACTATGATTTTATCTTTTACCAAAGTTGGATCATATGTACCGTTGTATACATCTATAAAGGAAAGAGTTTGAAAGTTTGAGGATTTTGGCAGATAATTCACAAAAATATCATTTGCTTGGTCAGATGTATACGGAACATAGACATTTTTTGCAGCTCATCCAAATGGATAGACGACTCAGGAGAGTTTAAGAGGTTTTATAATTTTTTCTGGATACAAATCAAAATACCTTTGAAG
>CALREC010000113.1 GCA_943355085.1 Candidatus Altimarinota bacterium | reverse complement strand
ACTGAAAATAGAATATGGCTCTGTGGGGTTTTGCAAAGATGAAAAAGCGAAAGATGATGAGATAGATCTCTCGAAAATATCCAAAAATGAAACAACGACAATCTCTCGAAAATATCTTTCTGAAATTACTCGTGCACGTTACTCGGAGATTTTCTACTATGTAAACAATGAACTTAAAAAGATTGGAAAAGATGGCATGCTTCCAGAATGAGCAGTCATTAGCTGAGGATGAGCCAAAGCTCGAGATCTCAACGACCTAGCAAAAGAAGTTCTCCGCCTTCCCTCCATGATTGGAACTCCTGATGATTCAGACTTCATTAGCGGAACATCCATCGGAGATCCTATATTTGCAGGTATTATCGGCACATTACTTCTCTCTCAAAAATATGGAGTTGTCCGTAGTGGATTCAAAATGAATCTTTCTCTTGGTGGATTCTTTGGGTCGATCAAGAATGCCCTCAAAAAAATCATGCCATAATCAACTTTCTCAAAAACTCGTTCTTTAATTTTGAGAGACGTATGAAGTTTACTCACATTATTAATTCCTAATTCTCATATATATATGGTTATTCGCAAAACTGATGATAAACTCAAATCCCTCCTCGGAGGTGGGAGTAATTTTTCCAGAAATAGTGTTGAAGAGATTAATGTTTCTGAATATATCTCCCCTATTGCCAATATAAAAGTAGTTGGTGTCGGAGGAGCTGGTTCCAATGCCATTAATCGCATGATCCAATCCGGCCTTGAAGGCGTAGAATTCTTGGCCATCAATACAGATGCTCAAGCACTCTTTACTTCGAAGGCACAGATACGTATAAATATTGGGAGAGCTACCACTCGGGGACTCTGAGCTGGAGCGAATCCTGAAATAGGAAAAAAGGCTGCCGAGGAGTCAAGCGAAGAAATCAAACAAGCACTTGCTGGTGCAGATATGGTATTTGTTACTTGCGGACTGGGTGGAGGAACTGGTACTGGAGCAGCACCAATTATCGCAGAAATTGCAAAGGGACTCTGAGCCCTCGTTATCGGAGTAGTAACAAAACCATTTGCCTTTGAAGGTCAACGACGTTTCGTTCAGGCAATCGATGGATATGATCGTCTGAAAGAAAAAGTTGATACCCTTATTACGATTCCCAATGACAAAATTCTCTCTATTATAGACAAAAAAACTCCACTCTTGGATGCATTTAACATCGTAGATGAAGTATTAAATCAAGGAGTACAAGGAGTTTCTGATCTTATAACTCTTCCAGGTCTCATAAATGTTGACTTTGCAGATGTTCGATCTGTTATGGAAAATGCCGGATCTGCACTCATGGGTATCTGATATGGCAGTGGTGAAAATCGTGCAGTTGAGGCTGCTCGAGCAGCCGTTGATTCTCCTCTTCTCGAGCTTTCTATCGCAGGGGCTCGTGGACTCCTCTTCAACATAACCGGAGGAACAGATCTATCCATGTTCGAGGTCGATGAAGCAGCCCGTATTATTACAGAGGCTTGTGATCCAGAAGCAAATATCATATTTGGAGCAACTATCAACGAAAATTATACTGGAGAAATCAAGATAACTGTGGTTGCTACTGGCTTTAATGAGGAAACCAATCAGCGTTATCAAGAAGCACCAAAAACTCTATCTAGTCAGTTTGGAAAGAAGATGCTCGGACACCAGACTCACTCGCCTATTCAGAGCGCCATGAGTAATCAGGGCAGTAATCAGCAATCTGAGCTTGATGTGCCAGCATTTCTCAGAAATAAGATGAAATAAAACCATATGATTTAAAAAACCTTCTACCTATTTAGAAGGTTTTTTATTGCATTTTTCACGAATATGTGATTTAATAGGTCAGAAGCCTATATTTATTTTCTTATTTTTAATATTATGTTTCATACAAAAACAAAGATGTTTATGAAGAAAGGGGTTATGGGTGTTCTTGCAATAGGAGCACTCTCATTTGCAACAACTCTCGCAGATGACTATATGTATGTGAGTGCTACGCACTTAAATGTACGAGCAAGCGCAACATACCGCTCTGCGATCGTTACCACTGTTGACAGTGGATACAAAGTAACCATTCTCGAAAGCCATGACAACGGCTGGAAAAAGGTACTTCTCGAAAATGGACAAGAAGGATATATGAATGGCAGATACCTCACTACAACAGAACCATATTTTGAAAAGGCTCTGGGAAGTAATTATCAAGTAGCTGTTCCTGCGGCATACATCCGAGGCGAAGGGTTTAAAAAAATAGTCGCTGTTCTTCATAACGGGGATCGTATCGAAGTGCTCGATGAAAAAGTATTTCTTGGACGATGGCTGAGGGTACGCGTAGTAAGTTCAACTCATGACAGATACAATGAACGGACAGGGTATATCTCAAAAAAACTTGTCAGAGTTGACGAGTCAACTCTGTACACAGAATCAATGAATATGACCTCGGATGATACTATCTCGGATGAAGTTACCGATCCTACCGAGTCAGATACTAGTACTACAGATGATACTGATACACTTAATGATCTCGGACTCAGTAGTAGCAATAGTAGCGCTCCTACAACGACTGCTCCGGAGGCAACAACTGCTCCCGAGACAAAAAGTACAAATGATTCAGAAGATATTGGAGATCTACTTGGTGGACTACTCAAATAACTCCATGCAAAACATACTCGATAAAGGACCATCTGCAGATGGTCCTTTATGTCTTTAAACACTAGAGAACTTTCGCTATCATATACATACACTCGCCCACCGTAATACTCTTCTCTGCCTGAAAATAACGCTCACCAAACTGATCTTTCCACATGAATCCATATCGTATCCTGAGGGTGGTGATAACATCTTTATATTCGCCGATTTCATCGATCCATTTTTTATCAGCATTCACAAGAGGTGATCCATCGATAATACTTATCACGAGACTGGCAAACTTTGCACGAGAAATTTTTTCATAATCATCAATCGTACGTGCTTGAGATTCAAAATTCTTCATTCGTATAAGAATTTCTTGTTTTTTCGTCTGATTATTTCAGGCCTTTAAAAACAGATGAGCGAGTCCATTCTGGATGATTTCTTTTGCTTGCTTTCATATCAGTTCACGATCTTGGAGAACGTACCCAGAGTTTGGCTTCATGAGTCATTGTTTGAGAGAACTAATAGTCTCCGGAAAATATATATAGGTCTTGTCGATACCGTTTGGGTTTGTAATCAGTATCTCAGAGCTGCTTTTTGCGAGGGTTTTGCTCGTTTCCTTTTTTACAACCACGAGGCTTATAGGCATATAATCAAATGGTAGAAGATTCGCAAGCAAGACTCATCGATAGGTGTCCTCATACCCAAATTCGAGCTCT
>CALREC010000112.1 GCA_943355085.1 Candidatus Altimarinota bacterium | reverse complement strand
TATCAAAAGGAGCATCGTCTATAAGGATACAGTTTGGCATACTTTTGCTCATCTTTTTTCCATCGGTTCCCATGAGAAGCTCTACGGTAATAATATCTTGTTTTGGCAAGTCATAGGCTGCCATAAGGGTGCGTCCTGCCAAGAGATTAAAGTACTGATCATTCCCACCGAGTTCGACATCACAAGAACCATATTTACGTGCTATAGCTACCGAGTCATATCACTGCATGATCGGATAGAGAAATTCTTGGAGTGATATACGCACTCCTGCCTTGTATCGTTTTGAGAAATTATCACGATCGAGCATCTCAGCCACAGAAAAATTTTTTGCAAGCTCACCCACTCATGCAAAATTGACGCGATCGAGTCCCTCGCTGTTATAGTAGATATTGATTTTTGAAATATCTACTATTTTGGCAAACTTTTGTAAAAATGCTACACAGTTTTGTTCAGTTTCTGCGCGTGTAAGCATTGGTCGCTCGGCATCTTTATCGCTCGTATCACCAACTTGTGCTGTTGCATCACCAAAAAGAAGCACGATCGTATGACCGAGTTCTTGAAATTGTCGGAGTTTCATAAAGGGGATCATGTGGCCAATGTGGAGTCTCGAAGCCACAGGATCGATTCCAAATTTCACCACCAATTTCTTGTTAGACAGAAGCCGTTTTTCAAGATTTTCTCGGTCGATAACACGAGAAACGCCCTTTTCCAGCAGATTCTGAATAAGTAAATTTTGAGACATATATACCAGGGTTATTTAAGGACTTTCCATTGAATATACTCACCTTTTTCTCTACACTGTTCATGATTCGGAAGAATCTTCTGGACTCTGAGTACGGTAACTCCCGTTAAGTTCTCCGTTCAAAGACCGGCATGACAATCAGAAGTATTAATAAGGGCATAATAATTGCCTCAGCAAGAATCCATAGCAACATCAGTACGGTATGGAGTTTCGGGGTTTGTTTCTAATTTGCGACCTACTGCATAATATAATTTTGACATAAGACATAAATAGTCAATAAATAAGTAAATAATTATTTATTGTTAATAATTTTATCAATTAGTCCGTATTTGAGAGCTTGTTCTGGAGTCATATAGTTATCACGGTCACAATCTTGTTCAACTTTTTTAACATCCTGACCAGAATGCTTTGCAAGTATTCCATAAAGTACTCCTCAGGTTTTCAGTATATGTTCCGCAGCTATACGAATATCTGTGGCCTGACCTTCAGTACCACCGAGAGGCTGATGTATCATGATCTCAGAATGAGGAAGACTATAGCGCTTACCTTTCGTACCACCTGCGAGTATGATAGACCCCATAGAAGCAGCCAGTCCGACACATACGGTGATAATATCACACTGCACATACTGCATAACATCATATATCGCCAAACCAGCCGTCACATGCCCTCCCGGAGAATTCACATAAATAGTGATCGGACTCTTAGGATCTTGTTTTTCGAGATAGAGAAGTTGCGCTATGACTGTATTGGCTACCGATGCATCAATAGCATCGCCAAGAAATACTACTCGATCCTCTAAAAGCCTAGAATAGATATCATAAGCTCGTTCTTGCCCACCCACTTTATCGATCACGGTAGGAATAAGTGTTCATTGAACAAGATTTTTCTTTCGTTTTATATCTGTAATAGTCATTGACATGGAAGTTATATATTAATTTTGAATTAAAATCCGCTTATAGGGTAAGCAATACGAGTATTTGCATCTACAGTATCTCCAGAGTATGATTCTCCATCTTGTAAATTATTATTGGCAGTTCCACTTCCGATAAGTGTGTTTGGACAATTTGTACAGGTAGACTTATCAAAAATACCAGATATTTTTGTCAAAGCTCCTTTTTGTTCATCAGAAATAACTACTGCGAGATTGTAGGCAGATCATTTCTTGGATGTACTCGCCCAAGGACCGGTAGTATTATTTTTTGCGTATACTCCGTATATATACTCTCCAATACCATAGTCTTTAAGAGTTTCTGTTTCGCCCACTTTTATGTCCTTAATAGACGGATCTGCGAGCTCTTGGGAAAGATATTGTTTCGGAAGAACTGATGAATCCATAGTACCCTTTACACCAATAGGATTAGTAGATGATCCTGATGCATAAACATTTCCCCCACCTGCTGTCAATAGTCATCAACTGACCGAAAGAATCTGATCTCCATTCTTAGAACCAGAAAAAGTGTTGGATATAGTAGCATACGCAGATCCACTATATCCCCAGAGGTTTTTTGCAGAATACTCAGAGGGCATAGGATAATAATTTTTGTCAGTAAAAAAAGTACTAAGCCCTGTTTCAATACTCGCAATATGTCCAATTTTTGTAGAATTTTTTGCTTTGTCTGTTGCACCAGAAAAGCTGGTATATGCAGTAATGCTTATGATCGCAAGAATAGTTATAACAACCAAAAGCTCCACAAGAGTAAATCATGCCTGTGTGGAAGCAATATCTTGTTTCATAGAAATAAAAGATTATATATAAAAGTACTCATACATTGTAGTAGTATTTGAGAAAAATTCAAGTTAAAAATATTCTTTATAAAATGTATGTATTTGTTTTTTGTAAAGTACGCGTTTTTATTATACTATATTACACCACATTGTATGATTATAAAAATAATGTCATAAGTACGCTCAAAAATAACAAAAAATCTTCTATGAATAAAGTCAAATCCAGTTCTCATTTTTCTCAAGATATTTTTTTATCCCAACCCATTATCGTAGATACGGGCGCACGAATACTTGAAGTGCTTTCAGATAAAAAAAATCAAAATATCAACCACTACAGAGATGAGCAATTGCAATGTAAAAGTCATCTCATAAATCTTATTGAGATAACAAAATTGGCGGAGAAAGACTATACCTTTTTCGACTATCAAGATAGATTACTACTTTGACACCAAGAGATCGAATATATTTTAGAGACTTGTATATTTTCAGAAGATAACAAGATGACGCCTCTCGGAAAGACTTTTTATGCATATCTCGATATACTGACTCTTGGCTGAACTGATGTACTGAAGTGAACTATAAAGACTCTATTAATAAAAGAATTACAACTATATGATATCGTATATGAATACACCAAGGAACTTAGCACATCACCATGAACTATTAAAAAGATACACTTCCAGAGTAAAAAACAGTTCGTTGATGATATTAACATGTCTATACCTTCTGAGGTTCGTTGATTATTTTTTTGATCAACGAACCTCTCTAAAAAACTTGATAGCGAAGATTTTATCTGGCTCATAGATATATTAGGGAAATTCAACATCCGAAATCTACGTTTCGGACATAATACGCTCCACAGGATTCTTGAATCTCATGATTTAATCTCTATTGC
>CALREC010000111.1 GCA_943355085.1 Candidatus Altimarinota bacterium | reverse complement strand
TTCTCTGTAGGTTTACATGAAAAATACGGATCCACTTTTCAGGAATATGAATCACTCGATCAACAGGAGAAAAGGCAAAGGATGAAAATTGAGAAGAAAACTCATATTTCAGGGGAGCAGATACCGAGAGAAATAGTCGAAATTTATGTTCCATCATGATAATTTTTTCATGAAACACCGGAAGAAAATCAGTGAAATTCTCAGGAATATGAGTAGAGATATTGGTTGTGAGTGGGGCTTTCGTAATTATGGGACTCGGAAAAAGTGGAGACATAGTTTTTAATGATAATACATCTATTATGACCCTCGTAGTCCGCTGTCGATCGACCTCATGAGATCTATACATACCGCCTTTTTAGATACTGAGAACGCCGTATTATTCAAGAGATTGATCATCGTAACCAGGAGCTCTGACATATAGGCACGCTTCTTAGGTGATTGAGATACAAAATCATCTATGAATCATGCACGTACGGATACGATTATGGAATGTAAGAAAAAGAATTCCTCCGTGGTAAAAATATCGAGTCGACGCTCAATCGCACCACTCAAAGCATCACAGTAAGTGATCAAATCTTCCAAAACGATAGCGTTGGTTTTCTCGAGAATATGAGATGATATATCCTCCACTTCTCACGGACTATCTTCGAAATCTATACGAGAGTATACGTGATCAGGGAAATCAAAACTCCCAAAGTACTCGGCGTAGATATCTTGTTTAGTTATGATTATCTTGTTCTCTATATCTGAAAAACTATACTTCATAGACTCGAGCTTCTGAAAAAGAGTTTTGATATTTTGGAGACTCTTATCAAGGTCATCTGTTATGAGATGAGCAAAAAAATCATATTCTTGGAAGATTGCAAGCAGTGCGTATTGTTCTTCTCGATTTGTGGTAAGTTTTATAAATTCACGATAGATATGGTATTCCATGGGACGAATGTCAGTCTTGTAGGACTCGCATACCTCGAGGAGGTTACGCATAGAAAATACTTTTCGCTGAATACTTGTGGAAAGAGAGAGGGTTTTAAATTGAGGACTCGTGAGTGTTTGGTAATTCCCTGCATAGGCATTCTGGATAGCAGAAATTGCGTGAGCCAAATTCTTGAATGAAGCAAATACCTGATCACGATCCAAGCTCTTTCCATCAAGATCTCGCTTCATAATCTCGAATCCATATTTTCCTACTTTCATGATATTTCCCTCCTGTTGGAGCATCATCTGAAGGATGATGCCATACAGTTCATTGTCAGAAAGATATTGTTCGGTCTCATCCACGGAATCATTCACGATCGCGTTTTCCGTAAAGAGTGTAAATTTTTGCGTAGCATAACTTTTTGCATAGACACGAAAACGATTATATGAGGCCTCGTCGAAATGGTAACGCGCCTGTACATATCGTTTATTTTTAGAATTCTGATCTGGGTCATTTCCGGTCATAATGATACAAAATCATGGTCTAACTACAAGAGAACCCAGGGCGTTAGGAAGCTGAATGGTATCGCCCACACGACGCGTTAATATATCGTTCAAAGCCATAATAATCTCTGGTCGAATCAGGTTGACTTCGTCGATAATAATAGGCCTTCCGAGCTCTGCTGCTTTATAGATAGCCATGAGATGATACTCTGTGATGAGTGAGGATTTCCCGAGTTCAAAAGTATTAAAAAAATCTGCTATCTCTTTTTTGGATTGCCCTGAATCAGCGTAATTTTCTGCCATCTTTTGGAGCTCTTTTTTATGATTGAGGAGTGATATGAATGAATATGCCTTCTTCTCAAGTACTTTTACTGGATTTATCTCTTCTTCAACGATAATTGAGTCCCGACTTGTGTATGAGAGTGGAGAACGAGAGGT
Source organism: Candidatus Altimarinota bacterium (assembly GCA_943355085.1). Classification (GTDB taxonomy): domain Bacteria; phylum Patescibacteriota; class Gracilibacteria; order BD1-5; family UBA2023; genus UBA1545. Next base: position 1,509 of record CALREC010000111.1, on the reverse strand, counting down.
AATAATCTTTTCGATGGTAAAATCTGCAACATCCATATCTTTTGAGCCAGATATAAATACTGGGTCCTTTTTTAGATACTCGCGACAAAGAAATCTTGCGAGCTCCGTTTTTCCACTTCCGGTATCACCAGTAAGGAGAACTACCTTGCCACTTTTCAAGTCTCGGAGAATATCTGAAATCAGTACGAGTTCTGATTTACTGAGCACATACCCCTTTGCTGCAGAATTCTGAATGAGTTTAAAAAATGCATATTTTTCAGCAAGGACTACTATCTCTGGTTCTGATGCGAGTGTATTGATAGTTTTTTGCTCGGCAGAGGCATGTTCCATGATACCATAAGAGTCGAGTACATCAGTAGAATCAGAGAGATCGTCACATATGTTTTCAGCTGTATAGCTCTGATTGGTTCGTTTTCTTCGATTATTTGAAGCTATGGAACTCAGAATAGTTTTCTGAAAATGCTTTCGAATGAATTCTACTGGAATTTTTTGTCCTTGGATCGAGAATTCTTCTTTACCTCTGCAAATAATAGTGTTCTCGAGAGATGTATAATGTCTAAGATCTATAAGAAATACCTGCGCATCAGTCACGATTTTTTCTCGACAACTTTTCTCGAGTGTCATGAGTTTTTTGGATCTTATTTGATCCATAGTCAGCTGTTTGTCACAGTAATCAAACAGAGCATATCGTTCTTGCATATACACAAAAAAGGCTTTTACAAGCCGCTCATCTGCCAGATTTCTCATCACTTCAAAAAGTGAAAATGATGATCTTGGATCATTCTGAAAGATATCGAGAATCTTAGAAAACTCGATATGTGAAGTAATAAATTTCGAAAGAGGACTCGTATTTTCTTGCAAGCTTTGCATATCGACATATATGAGAGGTGCTTGTTTTTTATACTTTGCATCTAGAAATAAGAGCTCATGATCGAGAGCATCTATATTGCCAATAGCAGTACTGATCGTTTTCATAACAAAAAATGAGTAAAAGCAGAATTCTATCTATAATATCATAAAAATCATGTTTTGCAAATACAGATTTGGACGAATATTTGGACGATAGAGATTTGGACGATACAACACAGTAGACATTTGTACTTGCAATGTCTACTGTTTTATATAAACTGTAGACATTGACTCTGTCAATAATCACTCTTTCATGATTGGAAAAAATATTCCCCAAAAAACATCTTAATCATTTTCATATGACTTATACAGAAACCACCACGACTAGTTATGTCGAAAGACTCGGGAATTCTATCAAGGGAATTTTCTTTGGTATTCTTTTTATTATATGATCTATCGTGCTTCTCTCTTGGAACGAAGGACGAACTATCGACACAACTACCGGTCTCGCTGAGGGACAAAAATTGACAGTTGAAGGGAATATAGCTCCTATTGATACTGCTCTTGAATGAAAACTTGTCCATATAAATGGAAAAGCTGACACGACGGAGATTCTGATGGATGATATTTTTCGGGTCCAAAAAAATGCCATTAAACTCA
>CALREC010000110.1 GCA_943355085.1 Candidatus Altimarinota bacterium | reverse complement strand
CATAAAGGATTGCAGTACACCTATCGATGTTATTTATCAAGCACTTGAAAAACTTGGGCTTCTCTGAGAAGAACATGCCCATACTCGTCCCATTAGTAAGACTGAACTTCGAAGACGAATAAAGGCTTGAGGAATCCTAATTAACAATATAAAACTCACAGAAAATACGACAATAACTGAACTAGATTGAGCTCCCTATATCGTACGATATGGTAAAAATAAATTTATAACTATTAATTAATCGTGGAATGCAGACTTTGTGAATTTTATGATGACTTGGTCCTGATACAACAGCAAAATTTTATCTTGAGATAATACACAGACTTGCTCGAGAAAAGACTCTTAATCATCCGCCAATACTTATCTGGAATACGGCTTTACCAAAAGAACTTGAGGAGCGATTCCTTATTACCTGAAAAGGTATCAAGGAATATTTGACATATCTCATAGAATGAGCCAAATCACTAGAAAATGGTGGTGCTCACTATATTGTTATTCCTTGTAATTCTGTTCATGTACTCATAGAAGAGATTAGAAAGTCTGTAAAAATTCCAGTAATAAGTATTGTCGAGGAAACATTTAAATATATACAGGAACATCACATAGAAGATATCGGAATTATTTCAACAAGTGCAACATCAGAAAATAAACTCTATGAATCTTTGTTTGACCTATACAATATAGATTATAAAGTAGTTACAAGATCGGAACAGATAGCGTTAAATCAAGTTATTTGCAATATTGTTCAGTGACAATCTACTCCTCAAGATCAAACCACTGTCTATAATATATTATCTACCATGCAACAAAGGTGAGCAAAGAATATGCTACTTGCCTGTACAGATTTACAGATTGTTTGTTCAAATTTCTATGAATTTCCACTACTTGATACTATGAATATTTTAGCCAAATCTTCCGTATCACTGTTAATGAATTCAAACTAACCATATACTTTTATACACACATACCTATTATGATCTCACGATGGTATTCGTAGGACAAATACGGAACAGCATGCTATTGATATTTGACTGTCTCCTGAGAGCTTTAGGCTATGTAATTCAAACAAAGAGGCAATAGAAAGGACAATAACACAACAAGATTGAATAGTTCTTGTTCCTTATTATAATATACTTGGTGCATCTGTAAAAGATACAATGATTGGCATAGCAAACGCATACCCTCTTCTTGAGATTATAAGTACTACATGTATGCAGATACAATATTGGCTTGTTACTCAAAAATGAGTAAATGTAAAGGATATACATACTCTATGAAGTCATCCTCAGGCACTTTATCAAACGAGAGATTCTCAGAAAAAAATATTCTGAGGAAAGCCATTAAAACATATTGATACAATGTCCACTTCATGATGAATTGAATATATTCATAAAAATTTCTGAAATGCTATTACTCCTCACTATGGAGGAGTAATAGCACCATTTCAATATATTGAAATGGTAGATAAAGATATTGTAACAGTACATTCTACAGAGTTCTGACCCAAGGATAATTTCACACACTTTGCTCTTATGCAATGCAAGGGTCAAGATTTTCAACATCAACTCACTTTACCAAGAATGAGTACTGCTATGAAATTCAAGAAAGTAACACTCAATGATATACCAGGATCTTTGTTAGAAGAACTACAACAGTTCTATGAAAAATGACAGTCCGTATATGGTATTACTTCAATATCAAATGTTGATGATACTACGGATTTTATGGTTATATATACTGATGGTCAAGTAGACACACTAACCGACTACTGAGTTTGAAAGAAGCCCGAGTGGCGAGTCACCAATATACAAGTCTCTGATACAAAGAAGCATGATTATCTTGCAACACTCTCTATTACACCTGAACACTGAAGTCTATGGAATGCAATATGACATTTTTCGAGAAATAATTTTGACATAAGAGAGATTACATCGATTCCAACAGGATATGGTCGCATAGACTTTAATTTAAGATTTAGAGCATTAGTTCATTCTAATATGAGTAATTTAGAACGAGCATTCGATTGTTCTTATATGATAAAATAGTATCAAAATGATTTTAGATTTTAATCTAAAAAATCTGCTAAAAATTAGTTGCTGTAATCAAAAATTCAAAGGTGTCTCACTCATATTCAAAGAAAAGTTCCAATGATTTAGAGGGATATAATTGAGTCTTGTCTGACAATATTTACAGCCATAGATGACTCAGTAAAGAGAGACTTATTTCATTCATTTCTCTTTGGATTTACAGCAGAAATTTATAAATCTCCAGCACACTTATTTTACATTAGCCCGATATTTTGCAAATTTAAATTTTTGCCTCGAACTTTTTGGAATAGAAATAGCAGAGCTCGTTTCCGTTGTAGAGCTTGCGGTTTTTCCAGGAGTTGGGTCGGGTGTATTTCCCGAAGTCGTAGGAAGTGATGATACCGCCGAAGAGGGAAGTGTTCTTCGTGAATACGATGGAAATGTCCTTGTACAAAAGGTCGAGGTCGTAGTCCTGAAGACGGATCCCGTACGGAGGATTGGAGACTATTGCTCCGGATAAATATTCGGAGACATAGGATTTGAAATCTTTGTGTTCAAACGTTACGGTATCGGAAACGCCCGCACGCTTGGCATTGTTTTGGGCTATCTTCACCGCTTCTTTGTCGGTGTCGCTTCCTCTGATGGCGTAGGTTCTGTCGGTCATGATTTTCGTTTTCGCCTGCTCTTTCGCGCGCTGGAAATTCCCCGCGTCATACCAGGGGAAACTCTCTCCCGCGAAGCGTCGATCGATACCCGGCGCGATGTTTTTCGCGATCATGGCAGCTTCGATGGCTATGGTTCCCTGGGACTTTGTCGTCCTCCCGGAGGATGCTTTCCCGGTCGCCGGTGATGCTCGTCACGATCGCTTTTTTGATGGTTTTCTGAACGGCGGGGATACTCTCTAGTTCGGACTTCACCGAAACCGCATCGACGATGATCGGAGCGTCCTTGGGAATGAGTTTTTTCCAATCCAACGCTATCGTCGTATTGAAGAGTTCGTCGAAAGTCTTGGTTTTTTGTTCTGCGAGAACCACATAGACACGGTTCCCCGTACGGATCCATACGTTGAGTTCCGCAATGAGGTTGTCCGGTCCGGAACATTTTATCCCTCGGTCGGAGACCACGAGATCGGTTCCGCCAATCTTCTCGATCTCTCTCTTGAGTACGGACTCGACTCCGGGGGTGCAGGTGATGAAAAATTGCATATGGTTATTTAGATTTAGATGAATAAGTAGGTTATATTTTAATCTTCCTCATAGTAATAAGAATAATCTACCCCCTTCATAAACATTTCTCGACTCTCGATCTCATCTGTAAGTGCGTTCTTAAGAAGAAGTCTTATTGTGTCACTATTG
>CALREC010000109.1 GCA_943355085.1 Candidatus Altimarinota bacterium | reverse complement strand
ATTATACTCAAGAAAACTAAGAATTGCTTTGGTATGTTTTGTATAGAATGTGACATTCTTGCCAAGATTTTTGACAAGTAACTCAAGCTCCTGAAGTGATGTAATTTTTGGCTCTTTTATAGCAATATCTACAGAAATATCCGTGGTACTTCCACAGAATACAATAGAGTTTCGACAATCATTTGATACTTCTCCAAGAGCATCCCAAAAATCAAGATCTATAAAAATAATCTGTGTATCCAAAAGAAAAGAAAAAAGCTCTTTATTTTCAATAGTAGTTCGTTTTTCTATTTCTTCGACTGGTCTTTTGTCTATGATAGACGAGAGCAAAATACTCTCTTTCTTGGTCAAAAATTGTCAGTGCGTATCAAAGATAAGGATCTCATCGATGATAGTATCAAAAAAATTCAATGCAATAACGATATCTTCGGACGATGGACGAATAGAGATAGTATCACCATCTTTCTTGTATGTTCCGGGTTTTGTAAGATGAACCGAATGTATGTATCCAGAATCTATCAGACTCGTAATGCAAGCTTCTGGTGGTATATCCTTGTTCCGATCCAAAAAAAGTGAATTTTTTCGTACATGATGAATCCAATTAATATTGGTTTCAAAGAAATCTTTGGTTGTTACAAACCATCCATTTTCACGACCAAAAAAATCCACTACCTGCACGAGGTTAATGATAGAGGAGATCGGCTCTTGTGAAACAAAAGTAAGAATCTTTGAAAAAGATTCCATTTCTTTTTTGGTATCAAAAACCAGAAGATTTTTACCACCTCTGAAGTTTTCTTCGAGCAAAAAAGCTCGGGAAAAAGAATTTCCCGAGTTAATATAGGTCGTGTTTAATTTGAGAGGAAAAATCATTTTATAGGTATTTTTTGAGTGTTGTTTCAAGATCATCTACTCCTTTCACTCAAACCAATTGCTCAACTGGTTTCCCATCCTTGAATACGATCATAGTTGGAATACTCATAATGCGGAATTTCTGAGGTACTTGTGGGTTTTCATCTACATTCATTTTCATGATTTTTGCGGACTCACCCATCTTGGTTGCGAGTTCTCCAAGTCGAGGTATCATAACCTGACATGGACCACACCACTCTGCCCAGAAATCAACGAGCACTACACCAGTTCCTATGTCTTGATCAAAACTTGCATCACTACTAATATGTACATTTGCGGCCATACGTGTATATTTAAAAAGTAATACATCCATTCTATGGAAAATAAAAAAAAATCAACCTCAAAAAATTCAGTTTTTACACTGCTGTCATCAATTATACATTTCTACTGTGCGTTCGATTACTGATTGTTTGAGACAATTTTCCGTCTCCGCACAATCTTCATATACCCTTATGGTTTGATGAAACTTCCGAGAAAAGAGACGCCTTTTTTTTATACTACTGGAGATAAATTTTCCTTGGATGCAAGGCAAGACGATGTACATATTTTCAAACTTCGTCCATATTTTTTTCACATCTGCATCGAGAATATGAATTACATTCAATCATAATTCTTCAAGAAAAGCATTTCTTTCAGCATCATATTCGTGTTTATCATCGTGACTCGAACCGTCTATCTCAAATACGAGACCAAGTTCAGGGATAAGAAAATCGACGATATAATGACCTATTATTACCTGACGATCTATATCCCATCAAAGTTTCTTCTTATCTTTGAAACACTGCCAAAAAATCACTTCAGACAAGATTCACTGTTTACGAAGTTCTTTTGCTCGATCTCTCAACTTCTGATATTTTGGAAGAGACCAGTATGGAAAAAGGATGTTTCTTGCCCAATCTGGAGATTCTGATATTTTCAATGGAGCAATATCCACCCCGCCTTTCAGGCACCCATCAAGAGGGGGATTATCAGGTGGACTATTCCCCTCTTGAGGAATGGTCGGAGACCGGTCTCATTATTCATACAAGTGATACAGTAACCTTTCCTCCCGCCGCCTTTCAGGCGAGGGGTGCAAAAATCAAGTGACCAAGAAGACTACTTCGCACACCGAAAGCCAACATTACGAGACGCATAACCCGCAGCCCAACGCAGGGTGAGCGTAAAGACCCCGGCGTACGCACCATCACCCGCACTACCGCCCCGACGAAACACAGTTCCATCATAGAACCAGAGTCATCCGATACCATTTGCTTTGAGGAGCGCAGTATTTTTGGGTAGGACATTTGCTTTGAAATAGTCGGTGGTGATCGTATTAAGCTCTACTCATGGAGCATCCGCAGAGGATGGACTTCCGACAAATGTCTTATTTCCGGTCGTGAGATCTCCACCACCATCCATAGTATTATTACGATTCACATGCTCCCAGACATTTCAGGAGAGGTCCCAGATGACCTGACCATTGGAGAGTTTGAGTTGACGTTTTTGATCACAGGCAGTGTTTCATCCTCACTCACCAGTGGTAGTAGCCCAGAGATAGGTACTCGGGAGAGAAGCAAAGACATTTGGATACTGAGTTCGAGTATTGGTGGTTCCACATCCAAGAGTCGCATCATTGGATACTCCATTGGAGATATATCCACTCCCAACCATTCCACTGCTCCAGTTTTTTGGATTCGCTTCTATATTTCGAGCGAGAGTCATCCATTCGTTATTGGTTATGAGGTGGTACTCTCCTGGTTTTCCCATGGAAGCACATGACTCTATGGCCTGAGCCTGAGTGAGTTCTGTGACTGGGAGTCTGCCTGCCATACTCACTGGTTTTTTAGTGCTTACGTATTTACGAGTATTCCATTCTGTTCCTCCGGTTACATCGGGTCAAGTCATTTCATTGTAGCTGGCTTCGTATTGCATAACACAGAATCCGGGTTGATTGAACTCTGTATTTCCAGGAACACTGATGAATCCGGTTGGACAAGTCGAGGGTGAATTGAGTCCGGCTCAATTGGCGTACGATATCTGGAGAGACTGGAGTTGGGTTCAGGTTCCGGAGATAGTATCGGTTGCAGAAAACACAGCGATATATGGACTGGTAGTTTTGGCGATATCAACACTCTCTCAGGCGGTCTGAGCCGGTATGAGGGTTCCGGATGCGAGGAGGACTCAGAGTTGTTTTCCGATGGTACCGATGATACGGGTGGAGTAGTCGGTGGTAGAAGCATGTGTTTGTGGAACTATATTCTCTGGGAGAGTGAGAGAGAGTTTCTTGGTATCGTACTCTTCGAAGAAGGCAAGGAGTTGGGCTTTGCTTTTCTTCTTGTCTATGACGTAGGTGTAGTAGGTTTCATCTGAGGGATCTTTTCATCCTTTCTCGAACTTGATAGCCTGGAGGACAGATGATCAGGCGTATCACTGGGATGCTATGAGTGTTCCGGAGGCTGTGATGTCTATGGAGTTGTCGGGGGATGGGAGTTGTCCGTCCATTCCTTGGGT
>CALREC010000108.1 GCA_943355085.1 Candidatus Altimarinota bacterium | reverse complement strand
GTTTTCGAGTGTTGCATCCCATGGGATGGGATTCTTTTGGTCTTCCGACTGAAAATTATGCCATCAAAACTGGGATACATCCAAAGCAGATTACTGATCTCAACATCGCCACCTATAAAACTCAGCTACGTTCACTTGGATTTTCTTATGATTGGAGTCGCGAAATTGCGACCACTGACCCGAAGTATTACCAATGGACACAGTGGATATTTTTGAAACTTTTTGAACGAGGATTGGCGTATGAACAAGATCTCCCTATCAATTACTGCCCAAGTTGTAAAACAGGTCTGGCAAATGAAGAGGTAGTAGGAGACAATACCTGTGATCGTTGTGGAAATAAAGTAGAACGACGAAAGATTCGCCAGTGGGTTCTCAAGATCACAGAGTATGCCGAGAGACTTTTAAATGATGTAGATCGTCTGGAGTGGCCAGAAGGCATCAAGGATATGCAACGCAACTGGATAGGGAAGAGCGAAGGAGTCGAGTTTAGTATGAAAAAAAGCCCTCACCCCAACTCCCGCAAGGGGACTGCCCTCGGGGAGCCTTTCCCAGAGCGCGAGGGAGAAATAAGTTTGTCTGTATACACTACCCGAATCGATACAGTATATGGTATGACCTATGTCGTGCTTGCTGCTGACCACCGTGATGTAAATAACTGGATTACCCAAGAACAGCTCGGGGCTTGCGAAGCGTATATCGCTGACTCCAAGAGTAAATCTGATCTCGAGAGAACCAATGAGGGAAAGGAGAAAACTGGAGTGTTTACCGGTTCGTATGTCATAAACCCATTTAATGGTGCACAAGTGCCAGTTTGGATAGGGGATTACGTGCTCGGTAGTTATGGAACCGGTGCTGTTATGGCAGTGCCTGCTCATGACGAAAGAGATTTTGCATTTGCTAAGAAATATAATCTTTTGATATCAAAAACCATTTTTTCTGCAGAAGAAATCAAATGATTCGATGATTATTTGGATGATAGTGAAAAATATACATCGTTTATGAATGATGTAGTTTGTGCAGAAAGTCTCTCTACAGAGGATGGATATATAGGTGCGGCAATTTGAGAAATTCCTCATGGATTCATGACATTGAGCTCCGCTGAAGCTCGAGAGAAGTTCGCAGAAATGGCCGAAGTTAAAGGTTTTTGAAAAAAGAAGATAAACTACCGTCTTCGTGATTGGCTTTTTTCACGACAGAGATATTGGGGAGAACCGATTCCGCTTATTCATCTTTCGATGGAAGACGTAAAGAAGCTCCCGCACATTTCCCATATTTCCGAAGCCACAGACGCCACATTTGCCTATATACTCAAGCGTGACTCAGATGTAGGTGAATGTGTAAAAGGAGCTTTATGTGGTGATAAAGTTCGCGAACTTGTTATTTGAGGAAAAGTTGTTTCCAAAATCTATGACTGACTTTACGGAAAGATAATATGTGATTACAATCTCCCACTCGAGCTCCCAGAAGTACAGAACTACGAACCAGCAGGTGATGGCAATAGTCCACTCGTACTTGTTCCTGATTTTGTGAATGTTACTCTTGCGAGTAATCTCACAGGGAAGCGCGAGACCAATACGATGCCACAATGGGCAGGATCGTGCTGGTATTATCTGAGGTTTATGGATCCAGAAAATGACAAATACCTCGTAAATCCGAATTTGATGGAGTACTGGGGAGAGGTGGATAGCTACGTTGGCTGAGCAGAGCATGCTGTTCTCCATCTTCTGTATGCCAGATTTTGGCATAAATTCCTCTTTGATCTCGGAGTCGTTTCTACGGATGAACCATTTTATCGACTCCATAATCCGGGCATGATTCTCGCCTATGCGTATGAACGTGTGAGCGGATGACTCGTAGCAAACGATTGTGTCGAGGAGCGTTATGGGGAGTATTATGAAATCGGAACAGGAAAAGAGCTCAAAAAGATTGTTGCCAAGATGAGTAAGAGTCTGAAAAATGTTGTGAATCCAGATTCTATCATCGAGGAATATGGAACCGATACCTTTCGAATCTACGAGATGTATATGTCTGACTTCCGTGATTCAGCACCATGGAATACGGAGGCTATTATAGGATCGAGAAGATTTCTAGAAAAATCTGCATCCCTCTTTGAGACGCCGAGATATGCATCGGATGATATGAAAGCCATGAAACTTCTCCATAAAACTATCAAAAAAGTAGGAGAAGATATCGAAGCTTTCAAGTTCAATACAGCGATCTCAACTCTTATGATTCTGGTAAATGAAGGACTTCCCAAGGATCCTGAACTACAGCTGGAATGGAAGGAATCATTTGCTATCTTGCTCCATCCTTTTGCCCCGCATTTGGCAGAAGAACTCTGGAATATACTCTGAAAAACAACTTCTATTTTTGAGGCCTCCTGGCCGGAATATCAGGAATTCATGCTTGTTGATGATGAAGTTACGATTGCTATCCAGATCAATGGAAAACTCCGCGGAACTCATACATTCCTCAATGGTGTTGCACAGGAGGAGGTTGCATCGCGTGTTATGAATGATCCAGAGATCACTAAATGGCTTGATGGATTGACCATCGCAAGAGAAATATTTGTACCAAATAAATTGTATAGTATTGTTGCAAAATAAATATCTAACCCCTCATATGTATGATACTTTCCGATACTTCTATACGGGCGCGTCTTGAATCAGGTGATATTGTTCTAAAAACCTATCCAGAGTATGATATTTTTCAGCAAATTGGGCCTGCGAGTGTTGATTTCCGTCTTGGAAATTTCTTCAAGATTTATAAGCGTGATAGACTTAAGATTATACATCCGGATCAGCCTATTTCATCAACTGCAGTCGAAATCATAGAGGTTCCAGAAGGAAGTGAATTTATCCTCCATCCAGGACAGTTTGTGCTGGGAGTGACAGTTGAGACTATCAAAGTTCCATACGATCTCGTGGCTCGTTGCGAGGGGCGGAGTTCGCTCTGACGACTCGGTATTATCATCCACTCGACTGCGGGTTTTATAGACCCTGGATTTGAGGGGACGATCACTCTTGAGATTACCAATATAAATGAGGTCCCCATAGCACTCAAGCCAGGTATGAGAATCGGACAATTTGCTTTTGAAACACTTCATGGCACTGTTGAACAGACCTATGATAAAAGACCAGGAAGTAAATATATGCACCAAGTGCTACCAGAAGAAAGTCGTATCATAAAGGATTTGTATTAAGAGATAAAAAAAGTATAATAGGAAGGATTTTACACAGATTTTTATTATTCTTAATACCGATTCTTATGCCTACTCTTTTGACAGAAGATGAAGAGTCTGATGATCTTCTTAGTGACGATAGTATAGATTCTGAGGATGATATCTGAGAGATGACTCTCGATGATGTTGTAGAGATTGAGGAAGAAGAAAATATCGGACATAAAGTTCAG
>CALREC010000107.1 GCA_943355085.1 Candidatus Altimarinota bacterium | reverse complement strand
AATATTTACTGTCATAATTCAAAAGTTTGTTTACAAATTTCTAAAGATGTAAACAAAGTATATTTATTTGTATCCTTTTGTCAAAAAATGTAAACAAACTTATGGTATATATGGAGTTTACATGAATTAAAGGGTTATTGTAGTTCTTTTGAGAAGACTTCTTTTAGGGTGGAGAGAGAATAGATTTTAAGTACTTTTTCCTCTTTTGTATATACATATTTATCATCCAAAAAATTTCAGTTCACGTTAGTTCAGATGATGCTATTTTTTCAAGTTGCTAAACTATAAATTCAAAGTTCTCAATCTCCTCTATAATAATTACATGTTAAATACAAATTACCGAGATACATACTACAAGATGAAGCATCAAAGATGTTATATAACTCTTTTCAATTGTTCACTGATACAATGATTAAATTTCCAGTCTCGTATGCCTGAGTAAAATATCAAAGATATGCTCAATTATCATAAAATTGATAAAATCTTCAGAACTTACTTTTTGTGCATTTTTGTAAATCATTGTTTTCCTCATTACATTCTCATTTCTGATACAAATCATTCACCTTTTTATTATTCATACTTATCTCATCTAGATTTATAAAACTTTCTTTTCAGCTTACTGTAATCTTAATTTTATCATTTAAATTATCTTTACTTGGAATATACTCCGCTCGAAAATCCCCCTGAACTAGCACTCCGGTGGCATTTTTTGCCAATTCTTGTTGTGCCTTGGTATTTGCATCAATCTTTGTGAGGATATCTTGAATTTGAGCATCGGAAAAAGAAATCTCGTTTTTACTTGAACTCTCAGAAATAGCTCAAGTGAAAGTTTGTTCGGAAACTCACGAATGAGTCTCCACCGAAGATACACTTCCTGATTCCGTACTCACTGGCGCTACTTGTGTCTCCACCACTGGAGGCTTCGGAGTCTCCGAAACAGGAGCTGGAGCTTCTGTTTTTACTGGAGGAACAGATGTTGGTGCAACTTCCTGACCACAAGAGGTGAGCAAGAGGGAAAATAGGACGAGAAATGAAAGTTTCTTCATAAAAAAAGAAAATTACGAATATAAATGACGTTCGTGATTATATGAATATTTATTGAAAACAAAAACCAAGCACACTAAAACTCTTTCACATTTCCAAATGCATAGCGGATATAGTTTCCATCAGAGAGAGTGATCCCTACTCCGACGATGCCGGTCAGAGCAAATATCTCCTCCTTGGAACGATTTCCTTGAATCTTCAAGAGAACATAAATCCCCTCTCGGTCGCCTATGGATGGACTCGAGTCGAAATCGAAAAGTTCGGAGAAATGAGTCTTCATGTGTTCCAGAAATGAGAGTCTCTGGTGCGACCAAAACTCGTACACTCGATCTTGAAAGCCGAAAACATCAGGATTCCCAAGGAGATGGAGAGTAAACTCATCGAGGAGCTTCGAGAACCCTGCCTTGGTGAGGGTCGTATATTTCTTCAGCTCGTTTGAAAAAGTCTGATTGAGCGTCCAAGTCCAACCGAGTCGTATCCCAGTAGTCCCGAGTGTTTTTGAGAGACTCTCAGTAAAGATGATTCGCTGCATGATGGATAAATCTGCAAATATCTGCGCGAAAAGCTCACGAGACTCGGCATTGGACAAAAGTCCTACATACACATTGTCGAGGATGAAAATCGCATTCGGATCGAGCGCATGGATGCATGTCAAAATCTGGTATAGATTCTCTTGTTCTATCTGGTTTCCAGTGGGATTTCCCACTGGAGTTATGTAGAATATATTCATATCCATCTCTCACACCTCATCCCCGGCCCTTCTCCTAGAAGGAGAAGGGAGAGATATCACCTCATCTCCTTCTAGGAGAGGATTGAGGATAGGTGAGTCATACAACTCCTCAATCTGTTCCAGAGAAAAGAAAAAATCCTTTGGATTTGGTTTCGGGATTTTTACGCAGTTCGCCTCTCCGAGAAAGAGCTCCGCGATTTTTACGTTGGCAAGGAAGCTTGCCTCTGGATAGATAAAATTGATTCGAGATCACTGTGCGAGAAGTTTCAGAGTATTGAGAATGGTTACAAATGAATCGGTTCCTCCGTAACTTGGAATGATTTCCTGTTCCAGAGCAGTAGGCAAGAGAGATGTATCATAATAATGTCCCATATAATCAACAATCTTGGCACGAAGCTCGATTGTTCAGAGTCCACCAAGATCATATCCTTGTAGTTTTGATGGAACGATATTTTTGGTACTCGAGTTCACGAGTCATTGCCATTGAACTTTCAGATCATCGAAATAAGCGATATCTCCAATCGCGAGAATCTTACAGAGATCATTTTTGTCATTCAAAATCAGTACTTCATTGGCAATATGTCCTATGATAGTCGCACGACGAATCTCATTTGGATACATGTCTTTGAGTTCTTTATTTTCAAAAAGCGCCATGAGCAGGTTTTTCCGGGACCAGTTATTTTCTGCAAATTTCAGAGTAAAATTTTGGATTATAGATTTGTGCATAGTGTATATGATGATAAAAATATTTTAAAAAAAAATCCCTCAGATGATTGAAGGATTTCATATTTTGAAGACTTTTTGGTTCTCAAAAACATTCCTTCGGACTAGCGGAAGAAATAATAGAAATAAGAAGAATTTTGAGAGATGTTCATAGCGGTATACTTAAGTGTATAAGAAGATATATATGGATGTACAAGGAATTGTCAAAAGAATATTGAACACAAAAGAATATTGAATTTATCGGCTTTCTCTGCGATGCAATTTTGAGTTTGAATTGGAAACACATTAGAATGTTTGCATCAAATTTTAAACAGTTATTTTAGTTGTTTCGCGAGGATTTTTGCAATCTCTGCACGTATAATCCGATCCTTTGGTCGGAACATAAGTTTATCATTAATCGTCTGTCCAGAGATTATTCATTGTTCTTTTGCTGCCTCAATATATTTTGCGAATCATGAATTATTTGCCACATCGGTGAATGATGAGCTGGTAAATTTACTAATATCAAGTTTCAGTGACAAAGCAAGTATCTTTATTACTTCCTCACGCGTAATCGTATCATTTGGCCGAAAGTTTTTCAGTGTAGTATTGATAAGATTATTCTTTATTGCGTATGCAACATAAGGTGCATACCACGATGATTCAGTTACATCTACGAATGATGTTTTCTTATCAATGTTCGATATATCGGCCCCAATTACTCCTACCATCATTTTCATAAACTCCGCACGCGTTGTATTGTTGTTCGGATTAAATTTCTCACTATTGCTAATAATTCATTTAAGTGACAACTTAATTATATAATCATAGGCCCAGTTATTTTTTATGTCCAAAAACTTTAAATCTGAAATTGTTTTTGGAAGAGTTGCTTGCATTTCTTGAATTTCTGCACCATTGGACAAAGAGATTTCTCAAATTTTGAGCGTAGAGAATGAAACTTCATTTCCATAG
>CALREC010000106.1 GCA_943355085.1 Candidatus Altimarinota bacterium | reverse complement strand
GAAAAAAGAGTTCGCTAGCCTTGCGTACTTGCGTACTTGCACATACTTCCGGTACTGGCGTACTTGTTTTTTATCGATGACATTTGCGAGAAATGACGATTAAGTAGCTCGACTATAACGAGAAGTGAAAGAAATACAAAAGATTTTTGTTTAAAATTTTGGTTAAAATACTGTTCCCGGAACTTCTTTTTAACACTTTTTAACAACGATAAGCTACATTTGTATTTTTACATCTATTTCTCCTTCTCGTTGTATTTCTTTTGGTTCTATTATGATAAAGTCCTTGAGAGGGGAATAGAAATCAAGGGTCTTCATATCAATCTTCGTCATAAGATGATCAAGGAGTGAGTCGAGGGAGATTTCTTCCTGAGTTCCTTTTACCATATCTTTGAGCTGACATACTCACTTTTTCGCTTCCATAATTCCGATAATTGCCACATACTGAGCCCCGAGACGATTGGCTTTTTTCATCTGCACTTTGAGAGACGGAGTTCCAAGTGAGATCAATGAATTCAGCCCACGAGTACGTGCTTCCATCTCAAGTGGGAGAACCAACTTGGTTGCCTCTTCTCCGAGTTGTATAAAGTAAATATGAGTTTGGTCCTTGTTCTTGAGCTTTACACCATTATCCATGATAGTTTCTATGAGACGTTCAGCACCGAGACCAAATCCGACTCCAGGAATAGCATCCTTGTGACCGATGGTTTTGGAAAGACCGTCATATCGACCTCCCCCGCCAAACGCATTCTGTGTACGATCACTTCCATCTACCCATTCCCATACTGTGTGACAGTAGTAATCAAAACCACGTACCAGCAAGGGATCTTCTTCATAGGAAACGCCCAGGATATCGAGATATGTCTTTACTTTTTCATAATACTCTTGTGAATCTTTTTTGAGAAAATCAGTAATCTTTGGTGCTACCTTCAAGAGTTCTCTGGTATCTTCATTTTTAGAATCGAGAAGCCGAAGTGGATTGGCTCCGAGACGATACAAGTCAGTCTCATCGAGCAAGTGTTTTTTATTTTCAAAAAATGACGCAAGTTCTTGGATATATTTTTCTCGCTCTTTCGGAGTGGCTAGTGTATTGAGCTTCAGCTTATACTGACCCTTGAGCCCTATGCCATCAAGAATAGAACATCCAATCTGAATACTTTTGGCATCAATCACAGGATCTACCTCCCCGATAATCTCAGCACCGACCTGATGGTGTTGACGATATCGTCCTTTTTGAGGCCTATCATATCGAAAATGCGGTTCTATGTAGTAGAGATACACAGGTTGTGGTTCTTCCAACATATGCTCGAGATACGCGCGCATAACTCCAGCAGTAGACTCTGGCTTCAATATAAGTTCTCGGTCTTTGCGATCGAGAAAAGTATACATCTCTTTGGAAACAATATCTGAAGATTCGCCCGCAGAGCGAACAATCAGCTCTTTATGCTCTAAAATGGGAGTGGAGATACGAGTAAATCCATTTTTACGAAATTCATGTCTGGCTACTTTTTTGAGGAAGGTAAAGTATCTTTGGTATTCACCATATATGTCTTGCATACCGCGAACACGAAGAGGTGGAGTCATAATAAAAGAAGGGGTTAATAAACTAAGTACATATGGGTATATGACAGAAATTTTAGCAAATAAAGTGCAAAAAAGCAAATATTTACACGATATAGGTCTGATAAATATTAATAGGTCCGTTTTTGTCCTCATATTTTTCAACAGTCGTTTGGATGTGACCACGCAGAAAATCAGTGAGACTTTGACCCTTTTGTTCAAGAATATATTCAATTTTTTTCTTTTGAGTATCGGTTACATAGAAATTTACCGCACTCGCGAATTTTTTGCGTTCTGTCATACTATAGTAAGTAAAAAAGAATAGACAAGATAAAGATATGAAAAAAATATAAAAAAGCAAGGGGAAGTGTATTTATTTCGTGGCATTATAGAGAGTCTGGATTTCTGAATCCGAGAGGGCTACGTTGTAGATAGGGAATCTTAATTGGTATAAATCAAAAAATAAACACTAAAATATCTCGCTATGACTTCCCAGTCTAAGCAAAAGTAAAAGGAGATTATCGTCTTCTATTTTATATACCAGAAGGAGGTCTGGTTTTATATGACATTCTCGAAGAGAGGAATGTTTTCACTTTAATTTGTGATCATTATACTTTACTGGCAATGCTTCATTATTAGCAAGCATATCTACTATTTTTTCAAATTCCGTAATCAATGCCTAATTGTTTTTAATTTTTTTAAAATCTTTTTTAAATTGACTCGTGATTTTCTTTTGAAACATAAAGCGAGAGATTAGGCCATTAAATCTTTCATAAGCTCATCGGTCGTGGCATATACTTTGGAACTGTGCTTCGCTTCATCGACCAGACTCAATAAATCAGGTTTTTCATTACTTAATTGCTTGTAGGTTTGTATATCCATTTTTACGATAACAAACTTGCTTTGTTTATCAAGTAATTTCAGCATACTTTAAAATATTATCTTATAAATTTGCTTTGATTATAATTAATTTCCAAGAAATTCAAAAAAGAAAGAATTATAACCCCACCACTTCGCGGAGCCCCAGAGCAATGGGCAAGTTTTTATATTCCCTCTTGTCAAGAGGGTGCCTGAAAGGCGGGAGTTATTTCGTCGCTTTATACAATGCCTGGATTTCTGAATCCGAGAGAGCTCGTTTATCTAATAAACATTTTTTGTACTATTGGCAATTGAACTTGATATTCACAGCATCCACCATCAGCAAAACTACTGGTATTTGAAATTCCAAAACTAATTAATCCATTTGGTGTTGTGGAATAATTCTTTTGTATTCACGAACATACAAAAGAATTTCCCGAATTCATATCATTGTCATTAAATATATATACTGTCTGTGTAGATAAACCATTCGGAGCTCATAAATATTTAAAATCATCACTTTCGAAACCTGAAAAAATCCAAGTAGACGAAAAGGCTGTATCCAAAGAATTAATAGTTCCACTAAGCGCATGAGTAGAAGGAGTATTTGAACCCGTATAAACAAGAATTTTACTTATTTTTATCCCTTTTATTAGCGGATTAATATTTTGTTTCACTTGTACGCTACTAGTATCATCAAATGCCAAAATCCACCCTCCTCCATCAGTCGTCATATCACAGTATACTTGAAAGGTTCCAGTGCTGGAGGATGACATGGTAGGATTTATGTAGTAGATTCCATCTTTGTTTTTCTTACTGGGATCTTTGAGGAGGAGATCATTACAGCTTTTAGCACCCATGCTCGTGAGGAGTGAAAGTGATATACCAGTTCCACTGATACTCTCACTATTACTAAAGTAAGCAGTATAGCTCTGAGTGGTATTGACGATATCTACTCCGGTTCCACTCTCTTGAGCGGGTACGAGTGTTCCGGATGCGAGGAGGACTCAGAGTTGTTTGCCGATGGTACCGACGATGCGGGTGGAGTAGTCGGTGGTTGCGGCATGGACTCTAAAGCCCTCACCCCAGGTTGGTCCAAGAGGGAGAGGAAGAATA
>CALREC010000105.1 GCA_943355085.1 Candidatus Altimarinota bacterium | reverse complement strand
GAATTGCATTGTTGTCCATTCCAATGTGTACCAGAGACACATTCTGAGACCGTAAGTTCTATTGTTGCCGTTGTTGTTCCTCAAGTACCAGTACATGTTACACTTTGAGCATACTTACCCGGAGTGTTCATAATAGGAGTATCATATGCTTCATAAGAACTAGAATCCCCGCCCCAAAGACCACGACCGGTACAATTTACTACATTACTAGTCTTAAAGAAAAGATGGGATTTTTGACCCCTATTTATCTGTGTTGGCTCAAAAAATAATGAGTCTATTGTTGGTAAGGGTACTGGCTTAGTTCCAACACTAGGCGCCGTCTGAATTACTTTGCTATTAACATTTATCCAATACCCATTTCCTGGTTTAATCTCAGTCAAAACTTCGTATCCTTTACTTGCTGCGTATGCTTCTAAAGTTTGATTTTTTTCACTAAGTATGGACGAATTTCACCAAAATTGCCAAAGTTTAGTATCAGAATTAAACGTCCAAATACTTGCTATATTTTTACCATCTGCAAAATCAGTAGCCGAGACAGCGTAAGTATTTCCGAGGGCAATGAAATTCCAACCATCACGTAAAGAACTTTGTGGTTTGACATCAGGAACAAATGCAAAGTTAAGAGAGTATGCCCGTTTTGCATTAATCCAAAACGAAAGTTTCGAAATATTTTGCCCGAGGAATGCTGGACTTAAATATGAGTACCCTTTTCCTTTACTATATGCTCGCCCATCAGCCTCGCTCTGACTTGGTGCATTGAAATACCATTGATTATCATTATCAAAAGTGTAGAGAGTATTAGTATTATCAGGAGATAATAACTGACTTAATACACTAGCCTCATATCCATTAGTTCATGCACCAGATATATAAGAATCTACACTTGGAAAAGAAACGAGATTCCAACCTTGTTTTATGTCAAAAGTAAGTGATGTTCGTGGAGAGAGAACCTTTATGTTCAGGCTTTTCTGGATATCTGTGCCATTTTTACCAGAACAATTCAGACTAATAGCCCTATCTACCGAAAGAGGTCCTATGACTTTTGAACCGCTCAATGAAGCTTGTTCTCGAGATATATCGCTTCCAGATCCTGTTATAAGCATGCAATTACTCACTTCAGCCGCCGACCATAAAATATTTACTGATTGACCAGACATAATCTCTCCAGTAGAATCCGAGGAAAGAGAAACGATAGGTTGTTTCATAGCAAGGACTCTTGGGTATATATATTTAAAAAGATACATATAGGTACTGCGATAATCGGGGTCATTTTGTATAGAAGTCTCTATACGATCTACTGAGCTGAGATAGCGAGTGATATAATTATTCCATTCCTGAGGATTATTACCAGCGGTAGTTTTCGCTCGATCATATACATTCGATACGATAGTATCCAAAGGTCACTTGGCACCTGGCACGGCGGCAAGAAGTGTCTCGTCCGATTTGGAATCTATAGTATAATACGGAGTGGATTTCAAGACCCCTCCAGGCGTGGTAACCGCTCAAAAAGTAATAATGGCTGTAGCTAAAAAAGTACTGAAAACAATAACTGACTTCTGAACAATAGGAGACAATGGTTTCATAGAATGAAATTAATGATTAAAACAATCTGATGAAGTATAAGGGCTGTAATCAGAAAAGCAAATTCTTTTCACAAAAAGACCCAAGTCTTAACTATTGACCTTTTATTTTCTTCTTGAGTGCTTTCATCTCCTGAAGGTAGTAAATTTTGTTCTTAAGTTCCAGATAATTTTTGCTATACTTTTTTATCGTTATAAGGCGTATAAAAAGAGCCACCCCAATAAGCACAGTAAATATAGCAAAAATCTCATTTTTCGTGCTCATGAAATAATTATATATAGCATGAAGGAAAATAGAGAACAAAAAACCTATAACTATATATTTCAGTGCATAATAGCTGGAGATGGATCGTATATGAATAAATGGAAGATACTTAAGTTTTTTTAAAAGTTTCGTAGTTTTAGATATTTCAAGATTATCAATCAACTCAAATTTCATAAAAAGGGCCTTTCAGAAATAGTACCCAATAATTGCGGAAAAAAGAATATGAGAAAGTGTGGATATGACTACTCGAACAATGGTGATAGTCGTTACATCCACAAGTGGATTGGAGCCAAGGAAGTAAATATATGCCCCCGTCTCAAAGAATGCAAAGCCAATGGCAACATAGATAATTGCAAAGATGCAGCTAGTAACACTTTTTAAAATTCCCAAATAAGATGCAACTTTTTTAAAAATATAAAATTTACCTACTTCCTCTAGGACTGCTGGGATTATAAGAGAGAAAAAAAGCGCAGAAAATTCCATTCAACCAAGCGTGAATCCTGAGCTATTAAAATAATTCTCTACATTTTGAATATAATTATTCACCTCTATATTTCATTTTATAAAAAAGAGATTTATGGCAAACTCCTTCCCAAAAGATATATATAAAAATTGCAATAATAACAACAGAAACCCACCTCAAAGAACAAGAGGGAGTATCTGTCTATATGCAAAACCCTTTAGAGATAGAACAAGTCCTATAAACGACACTATAAGAATGCTATAAGGAACAAGTAAATTCATAATATATCGGCATCATTTACAAGAGTAAAAGTTATTTTATTCTTTTGTCAGATCATTTAATTGCTTCATAACTTCACTCATACCACTCGCAGTTGATCATGAGGAAATTGTAGTATTTGTTAACGACTCAGAGGACTTTATTATCACTGTTTTTTTTATATCTGATAAATAAAGTCCAGTAACTCCACCGATCAAAATAGCAACGATTATTAAAATAATAAATTTATTTTTTAGAAAAAACATAGTGAAAATGTGAGAAATAAAATATGTCATGGATAATGACTTCGTGTAGTATAGATTATATTTAATATTTTCAAAGATTATTTTGTCTTTTTCGAACAATAAGTCATCCTACTATTCCTGAAATCAAAACAAGAATAATTAATCCTACTGGCCCAGTGCGAATATTGGTGCTTGGTGAAAATTTCACAGATTCTGTCCCATCGGAGCACACGGCCTTTACGCTAAATTCCTCATATTTCACAGTACCATTAGAAACATTGACCGTATAAGAATGATTATCCGTCTCTGCGACAAATATATATTCTCCATATTTATTTTTTTTGTATACCTTATATTTTGTTGCCTCAGCTATTTTATTCCAATACAGGATACTTTTATCATTCTTCGAAAGCACCTTCATTCCTGATACATTTGGTATAATACACTTTCCAGCAGCCAAAAGAGATAAGTCTGCGGTAAATGGCTGAGATAATACTCATGGAATCGTTTCACCACTAGTATTGACTCAGGCAATAGAAACAGTATACTTTGAAAGAGAAAGATTTGAGATATACCAAACGTAATTACCGTTGTTTTTTCTTATTTTATCTTTATCATAAGTAATCACGGTATCGCCTGCACCATTTTGGTCAGCATATATAAACTGAAATTTCTGTATATCCGAAGTATCATTTTGTACGCCAAAAGTAAAAGTTGCTTTCTTATCACCAGTTTCTATCTTCAATATTTTAA
>CALREC010000104.1 GCA_943355085.1 Candidatus Altimarinota bacterium | reverse complement strand
TACTCACAGAACGAGCGTAGATGATTCAGATAAGATTATAGAAAATCTCATCTCTCGAGAGATGAGAGAAGTTTCAACTGATATAATACTCCTGTATAATCCTGAGAAAAACACAAAAATATCACCCTTTTCCTGGGATTCCACAAGATTGGAAACAGCCCTCACGATCATCAAAACATACTCACATAAACTATACGTTGTCATAGGAGATAATCAGCATATAAAACAAATTCTGTCTGAGGCAAAAAAACGCATCGATTTCAATAATAAATATCTGCGATCTAGTCTCTTTGGACTTGGTATTTTTGTGAGCATAACCCTCCTCTATATTATTCTTGGTAGCATATTTAGTCAAAAAGCCAATACAACAATACCAGAAGAATACAAAAATAAACTCATTGAAGCGCAACTCATCATAGAAAAATCCAATAAGGACATGGGGAATCGGGAAATATTTAATGCGAACATAAAAAAGGCGGAGGATATTATTTTTGAGGTTCGTAATAAAAAAGTGTTTTTAAATGATGTAAACAAACTTCTATCGGATATATCGATCATAAAAAAACAGATGAATGGAGTCGAGTCCTTTGATCCAAAAACTGCATCTTCCGAGTACATATTCGAAGAAAATAATTTTATGGTGAATGGTATTTTTGAGATAAGCAAAAAACTCTACTTTGTAGGAAAAAATAGTCTCATCGGACCTTATATAAAGGGTGGTGAGGTGAAAAAATATAATTATCCAGACGGAGAAGAGGCTATTTCTTCAGATGTAAGCCCCGATGGTTATGTATATGTTTTTACAAAAACAGGACGACTCCTACGTTTTTATAAGGGAGAATTTAATTATGTGACAGTCGAAGGACAAAAAACATGGGAAAAAGGAAAGGTTATTAAGTTTTTTAATTCCAATCTGTATGTACTTGGGGATGATGGGAAACAACTCTACAAGCATAAGCCAGGTATCAACGGCTTTGCTTCAAAAACAGAAGTATTTGAGGCGGCAGATATTAAAAATACGAGTATTCTCACCTTTGGGATCGATGGATGATTTTATATCCTCAAACAGGACCTCACCCTGGATAAAATCTTTGGTCTGCCAAACTATAACAAACGCTCCATTCGAATCAATAATCTCCCAGAAAATTATACTCTTGATGATGGTCAAACACCGAGTTTTTTCAATGCACCCAATCTGAATTATCTCTATCTTGTTCTCGGAAACAAGATATGGGTTTTCGAGCCAGATAATCGAAACTATAAAGATGTGAAAGCCATTAAATACATAGGACAAATAGAGTTTGTAGAAGGAAAAATCGGATCTATCATCGTACCCAAAGATGGGACAATTATAGCCGCAACTAATACGGGAGTCTATACGGTCAATTTTGAAGTTTCTGATGGAAAAGTAATCATACGATAAGCACATGTTCACGACCGAAGCCATCGTCCTCAAAAAAATCCCCATCCGTGAAGGTGAGGAGCTCCATGAACTTTTCACGAGGGACTTCGGCAAGATACGGGCCTGGGTCAAAAAACGTAAACAAATTGCGCATGTGGATCATGGAAGCATAGTACACTGTGTACTATCAACAAAGGGGTCAAAAAATACACTAGAATCGAGCAGTATTAAATATACTATACGAACAGAGAATATGGATTATCTTGCTCTTCTCTGCCCTCTTCTCTGTCTCCATTATATATCGCTTTTCTGTCCTACTGGGAATCCCTACTGACAGATTTACACTGATTATAAAACACTCCTTCCACTCTTCAATAGCACAGAGTGGAGCGAAAAATCGAAAGAAATTTTTATAATGAAGCTCTTAAAATCGAGCGGAATTGGATGGACACGAAACGAAAAACACGAAAGTCTCGTATTTCGTAAGATTTATAAAAATATCGAATCCTATAATATACAAGCATTTGTACAACTCAAAGAGCTCGACTCAAAAGTACTCGCAGAAATCCGATCGGCCAACCAAATTTGCATGAGTCAATATATATAATATCAATACTTTTTTATGATTTCATTCTTTTTTACTTCGCTTTTTATCTTCTGAGCCATCTTTGGGAGTTTTGCATCGGTACTTATCTGGCGAATAAAAAGTGGTGAACATGGCATCATAACTGGACGTAGCCATTGTCCGAAGTGTCAACATATATTGTGATTTCTCGACCTCTTCCCGATACTCTCATACGTATGTCTCGGAGGTAAATGCCGTTATTGCCAAGAGAAAATTTCCCCTATTTACCCAATCCTGGAGGTCATGACTGGAGTACTATTTGTACTCTCCGGATACTTTCTTGTGGACTACAATCTTTTACTCACAGGCTCTACCATAGAAATAGTAAAACTTGGATTTTTTCTCTCCATAGCACTCATTAGTATTGTGTATGTATTTTATGACATATTGTTCATGGAGATACCCGATGAAGTGCTCATTCCTGCAAATCTCATACTCTTCTGACTCTTATTTCTCGTATCCACAGGCATTCAACTACCAATATTTTGACATTTTCTTCCATTTCAAAATGAGGTTCTGAACATACCTATAATCAATGCCCTGCTCGGGGCATTTGGAATATTTGCTTTTTTTTATTTCCAAATATATATCTCTGATGGCAAATGGATGGGCGGATGAGATCTTCGAATAGCTCTCTTCATGTGACTCGTCGGTGGTGCTAAGATTGCAGCACTCGGCCTCCTACTTGCGTACTTTGTGGGAAGTATTATCGGTATCGGGATACTCCTCTATAATCGTAATCGCAATACGGAGGTGCCTTTTGGCCCTTATTTGGCAGTCGGACTCTATCTGTCCCTTTTTTGGTATACGCCAATTGTAGCTTGGTACACAAAGTTATTTACACTTTAATTTGACAAATAGATCTTTTCTCTTAATATCCGGCCCATCTTCAATAACTATTTCTTTTGTATGTCACACGCACGACTCAATGTCCCAGATATCTCTTCCTAACGGGAGATATTTTGTGTGTGTCACAAAACTCCCAAAACTCACATATCGTGTGTTCTCCTGGGAGTTTTTTTGTGTTTTGTTGAGCTTTTATTTATTACTTTTTTCTTTTTATGCAGATTCTTGCTTTGTGTATTGTATTTTTCGGCGAACTCCTGGCTATTACTTCAGAAGTATTTTTTTCTAAATGAAAATATATGTACGCGATGGTATTTCTTATGTTTATCGGTGGTTGTATGCTGCTTGGTGGATATTGGCTTGCATATAAACACATGAATAGCTTGTGGCCTATATATATAGCCACTATCACAGCTATTCTGATACTCGAGCCCATTGTTATATATGTAGTGACAGGAGAAACCCCAGGACTCGGAGCCCGCATCGGTTTCGTCCTCGGTGCACTTGGGTGTTTTGCAGCCCTCGGGATCAGTTAGTTATGTTTTAACCAAATTAAAAGCGCACTGGGAAGTGCGCTTTTTGACAAAAGAAGAAACTTAGTACTCGATACCTCGCTGCTTGAGCAGCGCCTTGGCAATATTGCTGAGCTGACGCCCAACAAAAATTGTTTTGATAGCACGATCGAAGTCTTCTTGTGTTTTGACATCTTGAATGTCTATGGCCAAAAT
>CALREC010000103.1 GCA_943355085.1 Candidatus Altimarinota bacterium | reverse complement strand
GAGTCCGTACGGACTTATCCCTCCTTACTCTCCACCCTCCACCCGAGCTTCCCCTCCAGCTCCTGAACCTCCCTCTGGGTTATATTGCCCACCTTCCTTCCCAGAAACACCCCGAGTTCTTGTACTCAAAAAGTTTTCTGAAACCATCTAGGCCCCTTCTCCCGGAGCCCCTCTCCATCGGTGATCCCATGTCCCGCAAGTGTCTCGCGAATTGCTTCTGCGGTAGTGCCGAGGAGTGTGGTCACTTGTTGCTGGAGCTTATTGATATCGAATCCGAGATCCTTCAGAAAAGATCGTGAGAGAACGTCTTTCATGACTCTCAGTTATCTGCCTGGGAGTGACATGTCTTCAAGTGGATATTCTCGATAATATAAAAATTCATTGCAATGGTATTCTTTTCCCATTAATATCTTGACGAGATGAGGGTGTAAAAAAACATCTGACAGTAATTTGCTTTAAAAACAAGAAATACTGTTTCTTTTAGTCTAAACAGGAAAATAACCCCTAAAACCCACTCTGCAACTCCAACATCTTTGCATAGACTCCGTTTTTTTCGACCAATGCAGTATGACTTCCCCGCTCGACGATAGCTCCATGATCGAGGACGATAATATCATCTGCCTCTTTGACGGTCTGGAGGCGGTGTGCGATGACGATGACGGTACGACCTTGGAAGAGATTATGAAATGCTCTATTGATCTTCTCTTCTGAGAAGCTATCCAGAGCACTGGTTGGCTCATCCAGTATGATAATCTCAGGATTCTTAATGAAGATTTTTGCAATCGCGAGACGTTGACGCTGTCCTCCAGAAAGCCTCACTCCCTTCTCTCCTATCTCAGTTTCGAGGCCATCAGAGAATTCGTAGATAAATTCACACTGTGCAAGTTCTATGGCTTTTTTGACTGTTTCTTCTGAAATCTCGGATCTTGCCCCATAGGTCAGATTCTCGATGATCGTTCCGTCAAATACTGAAGGATCTTGAGTCAGATATCCGATATGAGAATAATAATCTCTGAGTTTTATTTCGGATAGATTTTGACCATCCACTATTACCGAACCTCCGGTCGGATGTAAGTATCCAGCTATCAGTTTCACGAGAGTAGATTTCCCAGAGCCGGAGAGTCCTACGAGAGCGGTTTTTTTCCCTCCAGTGATGGAGAGGGAGAAATCAGTGAAGATAGGATTATCTCCGTAGGAAAAACTGAGATCTTTCACTTCGATAGATCCATTGTTTGGATTAAATTCAGCTCCTTCAGAATAACCATGTATGAGTGGTGCCTGGTCAAAATCGTCCCAGAGTTTTCGAACTTCTGCAAAATCTCTCGTAAAGTTTTTGTACACTTCCGTCGCTTGCAGAACAGTCGTATCCAGATAACCAAATGCAAAGAAGATCATCACAAATACCTCTAAAGAAAGCATTCCATGAAAGAGTGCATATCCAGTAACCACAAAGAGTCCTATGCGTAAAGCCGATACTATGAATATCGGCAGATTAAACATAAGAGCAAGTGGATAATCTAACCGATAATCTGCAGCCTCATGGCGCAGACTTTGATTATCCAATCGCTCTACCTCTGCATGTATACGACCATTCGCCAGTGTTTCATATTTGGACATGATACATCGAATGAGTATTCGAGAATATTCTCTTGATTCAGTAATCTTATTTGCTCGCATTTCTACGGTCCATCTATTAAAAAATGATAGCAGATAGAGCATTCCCACTATGACGACCAAAAGAATAGGAACAAGTATTATATGCATACTCGCCAGTATATAACAAAAAAAGAGTATCATAGTGCCATGGTACGCTAAGTTAGTCATGGTAACTACTATCAGATCTGCCCAGACTCAAATACTTTTTTCCAGCATGCTAATCATTTTTCCTGTACCTATTTTTTCAACATAATTATTGTCGAGCGTAAAAAACCAGGAGACATATTTTCTATGAATTGCCCTTCTGAGAGGATGATACGTTGGCCATCACCAATGACGAGTGACATATTTTAAAATGAAGTATATCACATTATAGATACTAAACCATATGACGATATTTAAAAATGCCTCATAATCCTTATCTACCGCAACTTTTGTGATAGCTTTCATGGTCAGGATTCACACAATAGGATACGACACCCATACGAGAGCCTGAAGTGCTATACCAGCTACTTTTACTTTACAAGTAACTGTTGGTTCAAAAAAACGCTTGATGGATTGGAATGTGGTCATGGAAAATGTGGTTTTAAAATAATAACTGCACTCTATGTAATTCCTCAAAGAAAAAAAAGAAAATGTAGAGAAAACACTAGAGCGCAAAGGTAAGTCGAATTTTGTCCTCGATTTCCTTTTGTATTTGAGGATTTGTAATCTTGCCAATTGGCTTCATAATCCTCTCGGCGTCTATGACACGAATCTGATGAAAGAGAATCTTCGATGGAGTGTCAAGTCCATATAACTGCCACTCTTCCAAGATCAATCCGGTCGGAACTTCCAAAAGATTTTTCGTGATAGGCGCTATGAGGTACACTCAGAGATACTGACTCACTAAATCATTTTGGAGAACAATACATGGCCTCAGACCTTGCTGTTCATGTCCTTTTGTCGGGTTCAGATTCACGAGTACGATGTCGAATCGTTTATGCATGTTCTTTTTGGAGAAGAGATAAAGAATCACTCGTAGTTGAGTTTGTCAAAAAAGCCTCTTCAGAGGCAAGGTCTGAATCGGTTTTCAATGTCGCACTATAGGTACGAAATTGTTGTTCAATCTCATCTGATTCTTCTCTCTCTATCCAGAAAATAAGGCTTTCCTCAATAATTTTTGTCTGGGAAATACCCTTGCGTCTCGACAGGAGACGAAGTGACTCTACGAGCGAATCTGGAAGTTTAAAACTGAGTGCTACCATATACTAGAGAGATATGAAATATAAAAGTACTATACAAATAGTATAGTACTTTTTGCTATAAAAGCAAATTATACTTCCCCATTCCACTCTGCATGAAACTGTTTAAGAAAATTCTCCATGAAAGCATGTCTTTCCTGGGCCATATCTCGGGCGGTAGCGGTATGTAAAAGATCCTTCAGCTTTAATAATTTATCATAAAAATGCTGGACGGATGATCATCAAACGTTCTTGTAGGAGGCATTGTCTGTGATTTCTACAATCGGTGCTTCTGGATCATAAAGCGGACGCTTTTTCTTGCCACCATATGAGAATGTACGGCCGATGGCGATGGCTCAGATGGATTCCAGTCGATCCGCATCCTCGACAATCATAAGCTCATCAGTCATCTCAAAATCACTGCCACGCTCCAGACTTTTTCCGTATCCAACATTTTCAACCACATAAAACACTTTTTTGATTCTTGCTTCATCCAATCCCTCATTCTCTAGGAATGCCTTCAGGGTAATTCTTTTCTCCTGCATTTCTTCCTGAGAATAAAACTTATCATCGAACGATTCATGGAGCAGCGCTCCGAGTTCGATAACCAGGATATCTCCTATTTTTTCGTGAGCATGAATCTTCCGTGCCAGTTTCCAGACTCGTTCTATATGATCGAAATCATGAGCACTACAAAGTCACTCGAGTTCTTTTCGGACAAAATCCGCAGTGTTTGA
>CALREC010000102.1 GCA_943355085.1 Candidatus Altimarinota bacterium | reverse complement strand
TCAGAAGATGAAGAAGAGGTGGTGGTATTTTCTACAACTATTTCTATTGGAGTCTCTTGAGCAGTCTCAATGGTTGATGAGAAAAACGAAATTTCGGCTACAGGAGAACTAATTACAGGGGTTGTATCAAAAAGCTGAACCGCAGTGTCTGGAAGGCTTTTGGCGTTCATGCTATCATCGATGATAAGAAAAGAACCATCCTGCTCGTCTTTCTTTTTCTGCATAACAGGTATTGTATCGGTATCTGTAGGTACTGGTATCGTAGCAGTTGCCGTACCTTGAGGAGCTTTCTCCATATCAAAAAATCACATAGGTAAAAAATTTAAGAGTAAAATCCGCTTGTTTCGGGATGACCAATTCAGTGTAGCACATAATAAAATTATTTGCAAAAAAAAGACTTCATTTTATACTTACTTCATATTTTTTCGTTTTATTATTGCCATATGTCGCCAATAGAAGCTTCTCTACGAGATTGTAAAAATGGTCAACTTGAGCCATTTTCAGATATTTACAATCACTTCATAGATAAAATTTATCTTTTTATTTTTCATAAAACTATGGATGATATTACTACCGAGGACATCGTTTCGGATGTTTTTTTTAAGGCACTTAAACACATAGAAAGCTTTTCATGAAGTACCGAACAAGAGCTTTCTGCTTGGATATATCGCATAGCTTACAATTCAGTAATTGATTTTTATAGAGCTCGAAAAGAGTACGATGATCTGGAGCTCATAGAGGAAACTTATGGCGTATCGACTGATTACACGGGACGTATAGACGACCATATGAGTCTTGAAAAGATTTTAGTATATCTCGATACACTTCCAAAAGAACAAAAGGATATTATGATCATGCGTATTTGGGATGATCTGAGTTACAAGGAAATATCCGCAATTACAGGAAAGAGTGTTGATGCCTCAAAAAAAATGGTTTCACGAATCATGGCTCAGATAGTTGCAAATGTCACGTTTTTATTTTTTCTCGTCTTTATACTATAAGCATACCTATTTATAATGATAAAAAATATGAAACAGTTTCTGGAAGAAATCTATGAAGTAGACCCTACACTTCAGGATAAGGAGGACGAAATCAAAAAAATCATAGAACAGATGACCATCTTAAAACCCAACACCACTGCTCCAGAAAATTTTAAAAAAACACTCCTCAATCGTATCTCCGAGGAAATCTTACAAAATACCAAAGCGAAAATAGCCTCAAAAGATGTGAAGTATAATTTTCTTTGGTATATTCTTGGAACGGGAATATTTGCCTCTTTTGTCATAGGATTTGGATTTCTTTCTCTACTCGATACCTCTCCCACTCAAAATATAGCCCTGGTATCATCAGAGACTCAGTCCATGAGCGATCCTATCATAGAACCTAGGATGATGAAACAATCTCTTTCTCCAGTATTATCAGATACAGCTCCAGATGCACCTATGTCATCGCCCGAGACATTTATGGCAAAAGAAGCTCCCAAAATAGATGGATGAGATGCGCCTCTTGCAAGAAGTATGCCGAATACTACTCCTGAAAGGAATCCTGAACCAGTTGCCATGAGTCTCATGAGTGTCAAAAGTGAGGTATCCTCAACTCTGAATCAACAACAAACTTGATCTATTGTATATATTTGAGAAAATCTCACTATAAAAACAGGAACAGGCCTGGACTTTAATCAAATTAAATCACTAGCTCAATCAAAAGCCAATCTCATTATAGATACAAATGATCGCTCAACTTACGCTCTCGATACGCCCCGTGTAGAATACATATCACATGCTCATATTTCTGAGAAAGATGCTGATGTTTGAAAACAGGCATATATATTCCCGCTGGTTCGTACCGATAAAAAAGAGTCTCAAATATCAGAAATTCGGGTTATAATCGAGTAGTACAGTCCTGGGTAAAGCACTGCCATTCTCATAAAACGAAGTTATATGCACAAGATTTAATGTATCCTATATTCAGTTATCTCTCTATAAACTATTATCTTAAGTTTGCCTTTGCCTGAAGATAAAGCTGATGGATTTCTGCGCTAATCCATATGGATTGATCTTTATGGATATTTTTTCAAAAAAATGCAATCATCGTTTTTCGTATAACCTCTTGCATAAGTACAAGGCGAAATTCTACAATACTTTTTTTAAATTGTTTATGGGTAGATTCGATCTGGGTTTTCCAGAGCTGAAGCATCAAATCTTTCATCTCCAAGAGTGAAAAAGGATAGAAAAGATCCTCTTCAGTATGTTGAATTTTTGCTTGTCTTGGGCCATAATCTTCTGACTCACGAGATACCTTTTCCCATATTTCTCTATCCATTCATTGAATATCTTGTTTATTAAAACCATATTCATATAATTTTTTCTCAAGTGAGTCTATAAAAGGTGTATAATTTATAGCGGAAGAGATATATCCAGAGCGAGAAACACGTTTATATGTATGTATGAGTATATCGCGTTCCTTATGATTTTGATAACTAGATTTTTTGTTTTCTTGAATTTTATCGCCAAATGTTTGATTTAATCTTATATCTCAGGGTTCTCAAATTTGTTCTGCAAAAAATTGAAGTTCGTCATCTTCATAAGATGCATGTATTTGTATATTTCCATGTGATAAAGAATTAAGTTGACCACTATGTATAATACGAGCAAGAACGCCGTCAAACCTATTTTGTACTATTTTTTGCAGACCACGAGCCCCTTCTGATGATCTCTTCTCCTTCTCAAAGATATTAACAAGTCATGGTATTATATTTGCAGCATTATCGAGTCGTATGCCATACTCCTCGAGACAAGCAGATACACGATTAAGATAGACTCAACATATTTGTTCTATATTCTTGCGCTCAAGTGGATCATAGGAAATAAACTCAGTTATGCGTCCACGAAACTCTGGACTAAAAGCCTCACGTATTGCCTTGTTTATATTTTCCTTGCCATTCTCTTGTCTTTCATTCAATGGGGTATTAAATCATATGCTGACTTTTGTATTTTCTCTTTCGCCTATATTAGAAGTCAGTATAAATATACTTTGTGAGAAATCTGTTTTTTCTCCATGAGATGATTCATCTCGATGCTCTTTGCCAGTAGGAAATTGAAATTCCCCTTTATCAAATATTCCGAGAAAATTTTGGTGTATATCCGGATGCATTTTTTCAACTTCATCTATCAAAATAATATTAAAATTTTTGAACTTAGGACCTCATATATGAGAATTTAATTCTCATGATTCTATTGCGTGATTATAGCCCTTGTATACAGATATATCATTGAGTGATGTTGGCTCTCAGTAGCCAATATATGTCTTTACTGCACCAAAAAGATTACGTGACGAATGGTGATCTTGATAATCTTCTCCATTTATTTTCACGAAGGCATCTGCATCCCCAAAAAAATATTCTGCAAGTGCATGACATGTTTCTGTTTTTCCAACACCCGTTGGACCAGAGAGATAAATAACTGCTATAGGACCTTTTCTTGGGGCCAAGCTATACATACGAGAAGCTATAAGTGAAGAAATTTTATCTGTAGAGACGGACTGCCCGATTATTTTCGATTTGAGATGCTGACGTAGTTCTATTTCAAGAGCGAATTCAACATTACTGTCAAGTTTATAAATTTTCTTCTCGTCTTTTGATTCAAGGAGTGGTGTGTTCATATATGAGAGTATGAT
>CALREC010000101.1 GCA_943355085.1 Candidatus Altimarinota bacterium | reverse complement strand
GTGTAAGGATTACCTTCTCCCCTTTTTGGCTTACCCGAGTAAGTAATAATCCAGATAATATTGAGTTTATCATACAGAAATAGGGTAGGAGAATTATTTCTGTACAAGATTTCTCTTTTTGCAAATTTTTCTGACACCTAAATATTCTAAAATAATAGCAGAGTACATTTACGATGAGAAAACTTGCAAACAAGAGCCTTTTCCATATAATCGCGCCTATCTTATATTACTCACTCTTTTTACCTATGAAATGACTTGGCTTCCGCTTAGCGATTATCATTATTCTAGCTTTATTTTCTGCTGCCTATGTACTCCCATGGAAAACGATTGGGGTCAGTACTCCATTTCCTATAACAGAATATAAGCTCGGTCTCGATCTCCATGGATGAGTGGAACTTGACTACAAAATCGACATGACAGATGCAGAGAAAAAAGGCGAAGGATTTAAACCAAAAGATATTATCGAGGGACTGAAGTCCATCGTAGAAAAACGAGTAAACTCTCTTGGTACGGCTGAACCGACCATTCAGACTGCAAGTTATGGAGGAGAAGAACATATTGTTGTTCAGATTCCGACTCAGAACTTCGATGGTGAATTGCTTTCAGATGCTGAAAAAAAAGCAAAAAATGATGAATATATAACCAAGGCAAAGGAAACCATCGGAAAGGTTGTTCGTCTAGAGTTTAAGGAACAAAAAACGAGTGTAACGGATGCGGATAAAAAAGAACGCACCAATATAGCAACGAAGCTTCTTGCAGAAGTACAATCAGCTAAGTACTCATTTGCAACGATCGCAAATAAATACAAGGATCAGTATGAAAACATAGAATACAGAGCAGGAAGCGGAGAAACTTCGGAAATTCCTCAAGAGTTTACATTTACTGGAATGGAGAGTGTAAAAACGCCGTATATATCCAGTCAGATCATAGAAACTAAGAAGGGTGAAGGCTACTCGCTCGGATTAGACAATAAACTCGTACAATCTGAAGGTGAAAAAGGATATAGTATTATCACCATCAAAAGTATAACTACTGTAGAAAAAGAACGTGAGGTAGAAATAGGTACCGGTACAACGAAGAAAGAAAAATATACAGCAAAAATTTATGATTATGAAGCAGTCTTTATCAGTCAGAAACCAAGTGAGTGGATGTCAGCAAAGACCGAAGCAGGAAAAGTTCTCGATGAGCAATACCTCACTAAGGCTTCGGTAAGTTTTTCACAAGGTTTTTCTCCTCAGGTAGATCTTCTCTTTAATGCCGAGGGCGGAAAGATTTTTGCAGAACTCACCAAACGACTCATGGGGAAACAAATCGCCATATTTGTCGGTTGAGAACTCCTCACAGCACCAACGGTTCAATCAGTAATACCAGATGGTCGAGCTGTTATCACCGGAAACTATACGGCCGAGAGTGCCAAGAAACTTGCAACTGATATCAATACCGGTATCGTTCCAGCTCCTATTTATCTGACAAGCGAACGAACCATAGATGCGAAAATCGGAGCCGATTCTCTCACCGTTATAATCCATGCAGGCTTAATCGGACTTCTCCTGATTATAACATTTCTTATCATCATCTATCGTGTTTCTGGTCTCATGGCCGGTATTGCCCTTGTGATCTATGGACTCCTTCTCTTGGCAATAGTTAAATCATTTGGAATCGTTCTGACACTTGCTTCTATTGCAGGTATGATACTCTCAATCGGGCTGGCCATCGATGCAAATATCTTGATCTTTGAACGAACGAAGGAAGAACTTCGAAATGGAGTAGAGATCGAGAAGGCGATCGCTGTTGGATTTGGTAAATCTTGGTCTGCTATCTGGGATAGTCATATCACCTCATTTACCAGTGCTGTTGTTCTCTATATATTTGGTATCAGTCTCATCAAAGGATTTGGACTTATGCTTGGTCTCTGAATACTGCTTTCTCTCTTCACAGCGATGTGGATATCTCGAATCCTTATCCTCGTCGTTGGACACAAGATGCGAAAGAATATGAAAATGTTTATCGGAGTATAATTGTATATATGAAAAATCTCCCCGAATCAGAAATGATTTGGGGAGATTTTTGTATGGTCATTTTAGAACACTTCTGCGAATCCTTTCTCGGGTTCGTCGAAGGTTCGGAGTATCCCTTCTTGGATAAGCCAAACCTTGTTTGATATATGCTCGAGGAGGTCTCGGTCGTGTGATACTATGAGACTCGTTCCATTGAAATGTTCGAGCATATTCTTGATGACATTTTTGGAGTGGAGATCGAGATGATTCGTCGGTTCGTCCATTATGATAACATGCGGCTTAGTCAGGAGCATCTTGGTGAGTGCAACCTTTGCCCGCTCTCCTCCAGAGAGAGTTTTGATACGTTGCTCAACTTTATCTCCGGTTATGAGAAGCCCACCGAGCATGGCGCGTATATCACTTTCTCGCTCATAATTCTTCCCAAGTTCAGCGATAATACTCTCTTCACCATTCAAATCCGCAAGTACCTGAGAGTATGAGCCGATAATGAGATCAGGATTGATTTTGACACTTCCGGAAAGCGCTGGAAGCTCACCAAGGATAGTTTTAAGGAATGTGGTTTTTCCAGCTCCATTTCGCCCAATTATACCGATCTTCTCATCTTTCCGGACGATGAGTTCTTTAGAAGTAGTGATTATTGGCTTTCCGTACCCAACTGCAAGATCTCGAAATTCCATGACTTTTTCTGGGAGTCGTTTATCGGTTTTGACGACGATATTGCGCACGATGGATTCATTTTCTGGACGCTCTATTCGTTCGATCTTATCAACTTGTTTTATGCGACTCTGAACTCAGGCAGCTTTGCTTGCTTGATAGCGAAAACGATTAATGTATGCTTCTTGCTTTTCGAGCTCTTTTTGCTGAGTTTCGTAGTCTTTCATCTGCTGATCGTACTTTGCCTGTTTCAGGCGAAGATACTCTTCATAATCCCCGGGATAATTCCAGAGTTTTTTGTCCGAAATCTCCACGATTTTATCCGATGTATTATTGATAAATCGGACATCGTGTGAGATGGAGAGAATAGCTTTTTTCCAGATTTTACAGAAGTGTTCTAGGAATATAATCCCCTCAATATCCAGATGATTTGTCGGTTCATCGAGGATAAGTAGATCAACCTCAGTGATGAGAAATTTTGCAATCTGCACTTTTGTTTGTTCTCCTCAAGAGAGCTGCAACACATTAAAATCCATCTGCTCATCCGAGAATCCGAAGTACTTGAGGATCTCAAGTTGCAGATCATATCGAGCATATCCATCATTCTCGCGCATATATTTTTTCAATATGTCTGATTCTTCCCAGTAAAGATCATCGTGCTCGATTTCCATGAGCCGATTCATCTTGGAAGTTATCTCCGGAAATACCATGAGCATCTCGGATCTGAGAGTATTTCTAGTATCCTGCCAGAAAAGATCTTGAGAAAGATATCCGATTTTGAGACTTGTGGCTTTTTCGATCCGTCCTTCGAAATCTCATTCTTTTCCGATTATCATTTTTAAGAGGGTTGTTTTCCCAGCACCGTTTTTCCCTATGAGAGCAACCTTATCTCGACGATTTATTTTGAGCTCGGCATTCAAAAAAAGTTCGGTTTGTTCTATATTTTTGGTAAGATTGGTTATAGTTACTAGACTCGAGGCAATCTCAGCTTTTCCATTAAAAAGATACTCGGGAATGAGCTCTAGACTGTAGGTCTTACTCGAGACTTTTTTGATCTCCTGAGTCTCGAGTTCAAACTCTTTTTCAAGGTACTTCGTGAGACGTTTGAGTTTAGTTTCTTCTTTTATATTCTCGGTGATAGAGCTCAGGTAAAGTTC
>CALREC010000100.1 GCA_943355085.1 Candidatus Altimarinota bacterium | reverse complement strand
ATGCAAACTTTATTACCACGAGGAAACCTCACTTAGATACGTATTTTAGTGAGCTAAAAAAAGTTGAAAAACTCTCCCCAAAGCAGGTTGTTACTAAATATCAACTCATGAAAATGTGAAATGATACACAAAATATCACGAATGAGATTGATACTATAGCCTATAATCGGTAAAAAGATTTCGGTTGTTGATACGTATATCATATACGATGCCATGAGATATAATCTTGCTATACTTACATTTGATAAAGAGATCGTAAAAATAGCAGGGAGACTTTAAAGTGAAAGAATCGGATTAAAAATGAGAACTTAAAAATGAGTGCTTGTTTTTGTATCTCATCTCTTATTTTGTATTTTTATATTCTCACATTTCCACCACTCTCATGTTTTCTCTTATCAAAAATCTTCAGAGGTCTATCGGGTCCACATCGCTTAGTCGATGAAAGATGTATTTTAACAAATGACGTGTCATGAATTTGGTAGCAAGCCCCATAGAAAACGGTACGATATTTCATGCAAGAGGTCATGGTACTAGAAACTATAACGTCAACATCTCCTTGGAGTTTACTCCAAAAACAAAAGCTACCTATTCTTGTACTTGTCCAGCATTTCACAGTAGTGGGTGTAAGCATATCGCGGCAATTGCCTATGCGATTGAAGCTGAGTATGATATCGACGAACAAACAAAACAGATCTGAAAGAAGTGAAACTTGGCGATCGTAGCTGGGGATGATGATGATGATGATGATGATGATGATGAAACCCCTGGAAATATACAGCAAGAGCTCAGTCTTATTGAGGACATCATTCCTGCCATACTCAAAGAACATCCGAATATGTCTATAAATAAGATCATCGAAGCGGTTATAAGATATGGGCCGAAACAAGTAATGTCAGAATTTCTTACAACAACCCCTCTCCCCTCTCGCTCAAGAGAGAATCAAAAGCCACGTATTCTCGGACTCTTGGAAGATAGGCATGGTACGAGTCGAACAGAGGAAAAACACTATAAACTCAAGATTGATTTTTCTGCGATCTCGAGGATGACGAAGGATCTCTATCTTGGTCTCTATGAATGTAAAGAGCTCAAGAACGGCTCGCTCTCGTCTGGACGGGAGATCTCGCAATCATGAGGTCGGTCACTTCCAGGAAAGTATCGAAAGTTTGTACCATTTTTACGGGAATCAGGAGGGTATTATAGTTCGTCTTTAGAGCGACTCTCTTTTCGTAATGCCCCCGATTTTTTTATCCAGATGGTTCGCGACACAGAGGATATATATAACGCAAACTCTGACACATGCCTAGAAGGATACCAGGAAACCCGATGACTCCGTGTGGAAGTGGAGAAAAAGGATGGAACATATCGCCTCTACGGAGTACTTGTGAGTGATTCAGCTATGCCCATCGTCACACGATGACTCTCCTATATCCCTTCTGATACGGGGGACGGTTGGTATGCGACCACCATATTAAAGGACCACACTCTCCTCTTTTTTCGGACTCATCTACCGTCCGACTTTGTCCAAGCTCTTTTCGAGGAAAATATCCTACTATCAGAAACAGAAAAAGATACACTGGTCGCGTCAAGTGTTTTTGATCGACTCGCCTCATCTCTTCCAAGCATAACATCTCTCGGGATTGAACCGGTAGTTATAGAGCCAAAAATCCTGTTTCGTCTCACTATCCCAGAAACATTCGATCGAGTGGAATGTGAAGGTTTTTTTGATTACGAAGGATACTTACTTCCATCGTATGACACTCGACCATATCTTCACCTGACTGATGGTCGATGGATTGCTCGTAACGATGAAATAGAGGATTTACAAATCAATAGAGCAGAGATTCAGGAATTTCTCAGGAGTTTTGATGGTGTACAACAAGGCAAGATTCTCATCAAAAAAAGCGATGATACCATGGATGACTTCTTTGAGCGGATAGTGACGATCGGAGGTCTCGAATGAGTTCGATTTGAGTATTTGCAAGATACGAAACGATTCACCACAAAAGCTGTTGGTGTAAAAGTACAAGTCAAAACTGGTATCGATTGGTTCGATACCAAAGTGGATGTCATGGTGGGGAATGAGATATCATCAGAGTGATCGGCAATCCTTGCTGGTATTCGAAAACGTCAGAAATTTGTCCTACTCGATGATGGAACAACGGTCATACTCCGAGAGAGTCTTCAGAGTACTATCGAAGAAATCGAAGAAATAGGGATTGACATAGATAAAAGTAATGAGTCTCAGCGTATTTCCCGTCATATGATTGGAGCACTTCGAGCGAATACAAAAACATCTCCACTTTCGTTTCAGCTGGATACAAAAGCAAAAGCGCTCAGAGCATCGTTTGAGAATTTCTCAGGGATTCCAGAGATAGAACTTCCCTCCTGACTCAAAGCAACACTGCGTGACTACCAAATGGCTGGATATAATTGGCTCTATTTTCTCTATAACAACAACTTCTCAGGAATACTTGCGGATGACATGGGGCTCGGGAAAACTATTCAAACTATCGCATTTCTCTCGAAACTCTATGAGAAAAAAGATCTAAAAGCACCAACTCTTATCGTCTGCCCCACTTCGCTCGTCTTTAACTGGGTCGATGAGTTTCACCGCTTTGCTCCGAAGGTAAAAGTTGGATCGATTACATCCACAAAAACTGACTGGAAAACGCTTCCAAAATGAGTTCAAGTCATTGTCATATCCTACACGGTTCTCTCGCTATTAACAGAGACCCTATTGGATAGAGATTTTCATGTGATTGTACTCGACGAGGCACAAAATATCAAAAATGCTCAGGCAAAACGAACCAAAAACCTTGGTCAACTCAGGAGCCATCATCGTATCGCTTTATCGGGAACTCCGATCGAGAATAACCTCAGTGAACTTCGAAGTATTTTCCACTTCCTTATGCCCGGGTTTCTCGGGTCAGAAAAAACATTTCGCGATCGCTATGTCTGAGCCGAAAAAGAAGTACTTACCAGACTCTCTGCAAAAATCCGCCCTTTTATCCTGCGTCGAACCAAGGATCAGGTAGCGACTGAGCTTCCACCGAAGGTCGAAGAAACCGTATTTCTCGATATGAGCGAGGCTCAAGCAAAGTACTATAATGCTCTCAAAACCGCCTACAAAGAACGTGTACTCAAAAAGGTCGCAGAAGAAGGATTTCAGAAATCCCAATTTTTCGTCCTCGAAGCGCTCATGCGACTACGTCAAGCATGCCTAACCCCAAAACTCGTCTCTGACGATCAAAAAACACCTTCTGACTCCATCAAGCTCACGTACCTCGAAGAAAATCTAGCTGAGATTGTAAACTCTGGCCACTCTGTCCTCATATTTAGCCAATTTCCATCATTTTTAAGTTTTGTTCGTGCTCAGTTGGATACAAAAGGTATCAGCTAGAACTATCTCGATGGTGGAACCAAAAACCGAAAAGAGCTTGTGGAGTCTTTTAATGCTGGAAAAACAAAAGTCTTTCTCATAAGTCTCAAAGCAGGTGGTACGGGGCTCAATCTTGTATCTGCTGACTATGTCATACATCTGGACCCCTGGTGGAATCCAGCAGTCGAAAATCAGGCAACCGATCGGGCCCATCGCATAGGACAAACTCGTACGGTTTTCGTACAAAAACTCATCGTACGTGGGACAATCGAAGAAAAAGTTCTGGAACTCCAAAACTCAAAGAAGCGACTCGTCGACGATGTATTCTCAGGCGATTGGACGGGGAAATTTGATGAACGAGATTTGAAAAAGATATTTGAGTAAATCTTATCATCAAGCTCTAGAGAATTTTGCAACACAAGAATATGTCTCTATTATACGATATATAAAAATTCAGGTTTTTGCAAAAAGTATGTTCAAAAATATGACCTCAATATTTTGGGGTCATATTTTAGTATTT
>CALREC010000099.1 GCA_943355085.1 Candidatus Altimarinota bacterium | reverse complement strand
CGAACCATTGCTTCGTATACAGAACTGTCCCCATGTGGGTGGTATTTACCAAGAACATCTCCGACTACACGAGCAGATTTTCGGTGCTTACCGGTAGCTCGAACCCCACCATCGTACATAGCATAGAGAATACGGCGGTGAACTGGCTTCATCCCATCGCGGATATCAGGAAGGGCACGACTACATATCACGGACATAGCATAGTCCAAATAACATGTTTCCATCTCTTCCACAATCGAACGATTTGCATCCCCATCATAAGAAAGGGCCATATTTGAAAATGGAGGAGGGAGATCCTCGCTTGCCATTTCGGCCGTTTTTTCTTGCTCGTCGGATGTTATATTTTCGAGTTCTTCAGGAGTAAGGTTTTCTGACATAAAAATAAAGATTCAAAAAAGGTAAAATTTCCCGATTAATATACGGAATTGTGACTATTTTGCAAATGATTTTTTCCTATTATTTTCAGGTTTTTGGGCAGTCGGATTCGAAGAGTACAAGAAAAGATTTTTCTTCATCCTGAGTACTTTTGGTGAGTATACCAATCTCTCGATTTGCATCAAGAGAGTTCGTGCTGTAGTTTTCACTTCCTATATAGTTGTATCGTCCATCTACCAGTGCTCTTTTTGCATGAATCATAGGTTTTTTAGAGGTGCGAACATCTATTCCGCGCTCTCTCAAATCTTCGATTGCTTGTTTGTTGGACGATACTTTGCCCACATCTGCCATACATATGACTACGGGTATGTTGTTTTTTATTTTTGCTCCAAGAATATTTAGGATAGCATCATCCCCAAAGTTTTGGGCATATATAAATATGTCCTTCTCAGCACCGGAGAGAAGAGTTTCGATCTTTTTTCGACTATCTATAGGCGATATGACGAGATTAGAGTTACTTTCAAATATCTCTTTCCCTTCAAAATCTGCAAGAAATGTGTTTCTTAGAACTTTGAAATCTGCCTCATTTTTCCCGATTACATAAAATTCACGATTGTTCGTAAAGCTTGCGTAGCTGAGATTCCCTGTTGTTATGATATAGTAGTCATCAATGAGTGCGAGTTTTGTATGGACGAAATTGTAGAGCTTGGAATTATCATAGGTGACTTGCACGCCAGCACTTTTGAGAGTTGCAAAGGTTTTGCTATTTATACTCGTGGCTCCAAATACATTTTTTTCGAGCACAACCCTCACATCCAATCCTCGTTTTTTTGCATCTTTTAAGGCTCAGATAATCCGTTTCTCGGTGAGTATATATACCTCGATATAGACAAGTTTATTCGCAGCATCAATCATAGATACGATTCGATCGAGTACTTTTTTGTCTGGAGTAGAGAGGATTTCTATATCGCGGTCTTCGATTTTGGAAAGAGTGAAATCCTGGAGAGTAGCTTCGGATTTTTCCTTCTCAGTATCACGTGCTTGTTTTTGTGCATGAAATTGCCAGTACTCCTGAGTACAGGAAGTGAGGATAAATGAAATAGCGAGAAGAAGAACTTTTTTTCCTGAGAACATATGCTGATTGACTAGACAAATACTATTTTTCTTTCTATAGGAACTATTCCAAAGGTCCTCAGACTCTCTTCGATACGCGCCTTGATGACTTCTTTATGATGAGAGAGTTCTGTATTTATAACAGGCTTCCCAGTCTTAATAGTGATTCGTGTGTCTGTGACCTTGACTGATATCACATATATTATAAGATCTCCTCTTTGTTGTTTTGTGAGACTATCGCGAACTGCATTCCATACGAGAGACGATATGATGACCGGATTGGAGCTATGAGATCGAAGGTTTAAATGCATAGGAAGAGTAAAGATATTTGAGATACTCAATTATCTTAGACAAAAGGTGTAAAAAACCAAAAGATATTCATAGCTTATTTATATTGTTTTATATGAAAAATTTCCAAATAAAAAAAGTCCGTCGTACGACGGACTTTTTACGGTGTTAAAAATATCGCTTCTTCTCAACAGGGCATGAGTGGTACACAGAGCCGAACCGGCGATATGCTACATCCAGGAAGTCCTGCAAGAAAAATGATTATTATTACTATCTCTAGTTTTGTCTTCATTTTTTGTTTTCCCTGTTTGTTTTGGTTTCA
Source organism: Candidatus Altimarinota bacterium (assembly GCA_943355085.1). Lineage (GTDB taxonomy): Bacteria > Patescibacteriota > Gracilibacteria > BD1-5 > UBA2023 > UBA1545. The sequence goes on along the minus strand of CALREC010000099.1, from coordinate 1,804 downwards.
TATGCAAAGCCAGTTGTATCCGATTTATAGCTTTGTAGATCTCTTCTCGCAATCCCCAGATAGGCATAACTTTTACTTCCATCAGTCTCCAGTTTTTCTATCTTGAACTGAATCGATTCCGGATCCCAGTTTATGACCCGAAAAATATTGATCGTTCCATTTGAGCCCTCGTAGACATGTTTATCGTTTTGGTCACCAGCAAACCTGTCCTCTGCGAACTCTTTGGCATTTTCTATGTCTTGCCTTGTGGGTTCAAACTTTTTGGGAGTAAGCATCTCTCGAGCATGGTTTATCCCGTTGCTCGTTGCTCCACCCACAGTCATGAGAGTATTCCCAGTCCAGCTGACCGCATCTGCTGTTTTTGTGACTCCTTCATAGACGGATCCACAGCCAGCCAATATCCCTAATGTTCCCAAAACTAAGATCTTATCTAATCTCATTTTCATTGTGCTTCCTTTCTGATTGGTTAAAAGCCTATGTATTCTATATACAAGTACGAGAAAGTCAAAAAAATTCGTATATTACCATTCGTATATTTGTCATCACTAAAAAAACTTCACCCACATATCATGAAAATACACATCGTGATCGGCAATAGATTCTTTAAATTTTGTATATCAGGCATACGATGACAATTGTCACTCGTCTTGCATATGGTCCAGATCTAAATATTTCATTCATTTCTGATATGAATCAGAGAACCATGCATTCATGATGGCAATTCATAAATGATATGGTTTCGCTTCTTGTGTATAAAAAGAGGTGAAGTATTCACTGGTGACTCATTGTTCTATAAAAACTGCACCTGCTAAGATTTTTCAGTTAATCTTGACAACATAGGCCAGTAAATGGTTTTTGATATTGGAGTTTGAGAAAGTATCGACGCACCATTGTACGAGCCATGTATAATTTGGATCTTTCACGCACGCAGATGAATATGCATCTAAAAATATCTCTAGATTGTGACATCGTATCACTTCCAATACTCATTGTGACTTGAGTTCCAATATCTTTCTTCTGTGTGCTCTTGCACTCCTGGACCATTTATTCCAATAATCAGCTCTGTCTAGTATGGAAAAAGCACTTCTCGAAGCATGGAGAACATCTTTAGGAAAAAATGTTGGTATCCTGAACCAACCAGCTGGTTTTACGAGCTTTCTCAGGGGTGTCCAATACATGATCCCATGACTGAGGCCTATTGTATGGAGAAAATTTTTTGTTGGCTCAACATCAATCTTTTCTGCAATAACCACGCCAAAGGTGGATCAAAAAAATCGTTTGATGATAACAAATTCATAATTATGAGTGATTTTTTGTATGAGAAAATTGGTATATTGCCTATAATACTCAAAAAACACCTTCGAGCCTGTCCTATAATAGATATAATCTTCTGGAATAAGGGATCTGCAGATAGTTCTCATAGAGGCGTGATTATTGTTTTTGTACTCTTTTTTGGAGAACAGAAAATACTTCTTACATAACTACACCTTCTCCCACTCCACCTCTCCGATATTTTTACTTTCCGAATCAAAACTCATTCCTACGAGATAGATCTCCTTTCCTTCTCACGCGTACTTCTCGTAGTACTTTCTCTCTTTGATCTGAGCGAGACCTTTCTTTCCCGTTTCTTCTACTTTGAATTCTATGATGTAGACCTTGTTTAGTATCCTCAGAGTAAAGTCTATACGTCACTTATTTGTAAAGTCTTCTGCTATGAACTCTATACCCGTATACGCCATGAAACTATAGAGAACACTCGCATAGAATCACTCATATTCATTGATATGGTTATTGACATAGTTGG
>CALREC010000098.1 GCA_943355085.1 Candidatus Altimarinota bacterium | reverse complement strand
CTGAGTCCTTCAAATATATAAAGTCCTTTCTTTTCGGTTATCATAAGAGATGATAAAATAATACAAGTAAAAAATTATTTATTTTGATAGAAATTATCTTTCACACGTTTAAGTATCTTCCACTTTATGTCAGCATAAATTCAAGATTTTTTACAAAGCAGGAGAAATTCTTCCTTATGAAAAACTAAAACTTCTACGACAGTATTCGCCAAAATAGTAGCACTACGTGGTTCATCTGCTATGAGTGCCATCTCACCAAATATATCGCCTGAATGAAGAGAGTCTATTTTTTTGTCGTGTCTATATATATCCACACTCCCCGATTCGATAAGATATGCATAATTATCGGAGATATCTCCTTCGGTCATAATCTTGGCTCCGACTTCAAATCTGAGTGTTTCAGACATCATTATAAAGTATGCTATTTCTTTTTGAGTAAGTCCTTCAAATATATAAAGTCCGTCCTTTTTTTGTGGCATATGCGCGAATAGTAAAAAGTTTTTTGCTTCGTGAAACAGTGTAGCACAAAAAAAGAATTATGCAAATAATACACCTGCATAATTCTTATTATATCATGGATCCATTCTCATAAAATGAGATATCATATCAGGCTCAGATCAAACAACTATTTACTATCTTCGATCTTAAGGGAGAGTATCTGTATATCGATCATTGGTCGGTCGTTACGATCCGTTCGCATATTTGCAATCGTATCCAATACATCCAATCCCTCATAGGTCTGACCAAATACAGAATGATGGTTATTCAGATGCGGAGTTCATTTTGCTTGTACTATAAAAAACTGACTCCCATTACTATTTGGTCCTGAATTAGCCATAGAAAGAGCACCCTTTATATGTTTCAGACCTGGAACAAATTCATCCTCAAAAGCACCTCCATAAATACTCTCTCCACCCATTCACGTTGCAGTAGGATCTCCTCATTGAATCATAAAATCTTGTATAACACGGTGGAAGATAGTTCCGTCATAGTACCCCTTTTTTGCCAAGGCAATAAAGTTTGCACAAGTCTTCGGTGTTTCCTCTATAAAAAGCTTGATTTTGATAATTCCAAGCGTAGTATCTAAAAGGGCGATAGTATCACCTATTTTTGGTAACAAGTTTTGAGACATGGTTGTATAAATATAATATATAAAATACTATGTGTAACGGTCCGCCATTTTCTCGCACGCAATTCGTACAATTTTACTATACACGAGGAAATTATATCTCGTTTAGCGCGGGAGTCCATAAAAATCAAGACCCTTTTGATCCGTCATTCGTTTGGTTATATAGTTCTTCTTTTTTCCCTTTCTAAAAAATCCACGATCATCAAGAATGCCCTGTTCTATGAGGGAATCAATGTTTTTTGTAGGGAGTTTTTTTGGAGGAAAAGCCTGTTTATTTTGAAAATAACGGACACGCTTTTTATAACTGAGGTTATATCTTGATTCTTTGCTTTCATTACCGGTATATACGAGAAAAGATTTTTTCTTTCCCTTGGAAAGTTTACGTGCTGCCGCTTGTTTTTTGACGAGCCTTGGGGTCAGTCCATGTGAATTTGCCATAGATGTAAGTGTATCATATAAGTATTACTCGATATATGTATATATATCCAGTATAGGAAATATGTCAAAACATTTTATATCTATCATTGCAAAAATCTAAAATAGATTGACATAAGTATGTATTTGTGATAATATAGAAAGAAAAATTATTTATTTTCAGACTTTTTCTCTATGAAAAACAATATTTTTAGTAGAATCTGATCCATATTTGGACAGACGAGTTCCTCAAAACAAGAATCAGATTTTATCGTTTCACGACTTCCAATAACAGAAGAATCAAAAAGATCGCTTCATATATGAAAGTGAGCAAAATCAAAGTTTTGATCTCTCATTTGATCAAAACTACAAGCAGTTTCTCTTGCAGTTGCGGCTATTTTAGCTCCAAATCTCAGTAATGCTCAAGAAAATAATACCAATACACTCGAGAAAGGGTATGATATAAATATGCCAGAAGATATGTCGACACGTACTGTTATGAATACTGTCCAGGATTTTGTGGCCCAATGATTGAATACTACTTCAAATATGACAAACATAGAACAGCTCAATCAACAATTGAAAAATGATAGTAAATCTTATTCTGCTGAGAATCAAGTTCGAGAAAAATCAGAAGACTTCAATAAATTTTTCAATAAAATCATAAACCCTATAAACTTTCTGAATAATAATCCAAACAAGACAAATACCGATGGAACTGGTCCATTGATTCAGAAAACTAACGAATCCTTGACAAGCTTGTTTGGTCGTGATACTGGGATAGAATACTCAAAAGAGTATTGAATAACCATCAATGTGGGTATAATGGCTCATAGCGATAATACTTCTGCCCTCTATTTAAAGGGGCGCATATGAGAAAAACAGAAGGCTTTTCTAGCTGGACTAGGAATTCAGATACGTGACGATCTCCAGGGGAATTTACTCATAGAACATCTGGAACAAGTCAGAACATTTGATTCTGAGAATATTACAGTTTCACAAGAAAAAATCGGTGTGGCATTTAAATATATACCACAAGAAAGCTTCGCCAAAACTATAGGAGGCAAACTTACCTATAGTCAATCCGGCGATCAGGAACTTTCTAGCAAATATATAATCATAGATCAGGCTCAATTATTTGATCAATCCGTAGTGCAGCGTAATTTTATCTGAGCTACAGAAGCAAGCTTAGTAATCAATGCAGCATTTGACGCATGAGAGCAGACTGAAATTACACCGACCATAGGTGTAACCAATACACGTTACAATGATGGTAGCTCCAATAATACTAGTATAGCCTATGGGGCAAACATTACTCACTATGCGGGTGATGGAAAATTCTCTGTAGGGGTACAGCAAACAGGAACAACACAAACCATAAAATGAAGCTATGAAGGACGTGTTGGTAACTCAAATGCTACATATCAACTTGGAGGACAACATACTACCTGAGCAGCCAATTATACAAACTCTACCATTGGGGTAAGTCTCAATATACCACTTGGGAAAAATCAAAACATAAGATACAATCGTCCCAAGGCGGGAGATCTTGGTACTATGGAAAACAATATCCGTCAAAACCTTGAAGGTTTTCAATCGCCTGTCGTGCTTGGAAAGTTTACAACAAAAACTACACATCAATTAACAATTGATAGTTCAAAACTCCCAGGATCATCCTATTTAGAAAAAGCACTAGATGGAACTCTCATAGCAGTAAATATTGATTCTGGAGCATCCAATCTCGTAAATGGAGAAATTTTTGGTATAAGTACAGATTTACAGGGAGATAAGAGTAAATTTACCATTCAGAATAATAAATATCTCCGCATAACACAATTCGAGACACTTCAGACAAATAAAGAATATAAGATATCAGTTCTTGATTGAACTGGAGCTGTTACTATTTACTCTATGAGTTTTGAAAAAGGGTCAGTTATTTTGACCTTTGCACCTGCTATTGTTAATAATGTACCGAAGTGAGTAGGAGAAGCATATGTCAATGGTGTACTCCCTCCAAAAATAGCCAATGATCTTATCAAAAAAATACTTCCCCCAGAGATAGTATGAGAAATAGTGAGTGGTTGAATCTCGCCTGAACAAGTAGAGAAATATATAAAATGAGAAACATCACTGGAAGATTTCAAAAAGATCAATAAAGAAGTACCACCAGTGATGGGTGATGTAGTAAATCAGACAGGAACGGTAGGATCAGCGTTTAGTTTGGCATTGGCGTCTTCTGTGACTCTCACGAATGGTGATGCGATTCTTTCGTATGATGTTGCTTCAGGAAAACTTCCAGATGGAGTAACGTTAGATGAAAAAACAGGAATGATTACTGGAACTCCGACAGTTGCAGGAATGTTTAATATAACGGTGACAGCGACAGATAATGATGGGGTGAGTAATCTGGATGGGGTGCAGTT
>CALREC010000097.1 GCA_943355085.1 Candidatus Altimarinota bacterium | reverse complement strand
TCAGTTATTTAATCTGAACTTGTGGGATGCAGATAAAATTTTCATGAAATGGTTAGATCAAAAAGGATTTTTTTCTGGAAAATTTATTTATAAAGACGGTGTATTTATAGAACATACGCTTGAAATTCACGAATAATTTTTTAGTGAAGAAGTGAAGTGTAATATAGGCGAAGATATGAAAACCGAAAAAATCTAATGCAAGCATACCCAGAACTGATATCATGGCTTATCAAAAAAACAATCCGTTTTCACGGATTGTTTTTTTGATTATTCTCTTATCTCGATTCAGAGTTCCTTGAGCTGTAATTCATCTACGCGATTCGGTGCATTCATCATGACATCTTCGGCTTTTCCAGATTTTGGGAAGGCATATACTTCACGGATATTTTCCTCGTCTTTCAAAATCATAAGGAGTCGGTCAAATCAGAACGCAAAACCTCCATGTGGAGGTACTCCGTATTGAAAAGCATTATAAACGGCTCCAAATTTTTCTTTCACCTCTTCTTCTCCTTTTCCAACCATATTAAAAGCTTTTATAAGGGCTTTTATATCATGATTTCGGATAGAACCCGAGAGGATTTCGTACCCGTTACAGGCGAGATCATACTGCATACCATATATCTCGGTTGGTTCTGGATTATCGAATGCAGCGGCTCCACCATGGGGCATGGAAAATGGGTTATGTTCGAAATCGATGGTTCCATCAGGCTTACGTTCAAACATAGGAAAGTCCGTTACCCAGGCAAACGCCAATTCTGACCTGTCAGCAAGATTATACTTATCACGTAAGGCTATACGTACTGCTCCAAGAACTTTTGTGACCAATGCATACTCCCCTGCTCCAAAAAATATCATATCTCCAGCTTTTGGAGAGAGCTTTTCTTCCAGTGCTTTCATCTCGGCAGGAGAAAAGAACTTGAGGATAGGACTTCGTGGTCCTTCTGCTTCGTATATGATGTATGCTAATCATTTGGCTCCATGAGATTGCGCCAGGGTAGTAATAGTATCTATCTCGCCTCGGCTCATGGCAACATTTTCAAGTTTCATGGCTTTTACGACTCATCCGGTCGCAACAGCACCCTGGAACACAGAGAACCCAGAATCTTTGAAATCTGCAGTAAAATCCTCGAAATGCAGATCAAATCGTACGTCTGGCTTGTCACTTCCGTAGAGATCTTTGGCTTGCTTATGAGTAAATCTATATACCTTATTTTCTCGGATATGTTTCTCGGGCGAGATCCCCGGGATCAAGTCTTTTACAAACGATTCTGCTACCTGGAATATATCTTCCTGTTCAACGAAACTCATCTCACAGTCTATCTGATAAAACTCACAAGAATGCCTGTCTGCACGTGGATCTTCATCTCGAAAACATGGAGCAATCTGGAAGTACTTATCTATTCATCAGACCATGAGAAGTTGCTTATACTGTTGCGGAGCTTGTGGAAGTGCATAGAACATACCATTGTGCAGACGAGATGGGATCAGAAAATCTCGAGCCCCTTCTGGAGAAGACACAGTAAAGATAGGAGTCTGCACTTCCGTAAATCAATGAGCCGTAAACCAATTTCGTGTAAAATGGTTCATAATAGCCCGAAACTTCACATTCTCAAGCACTTTTGCTCGACGAAGATCGAGGTATCGGTGTTTAAAGCGGATTTCTTCGTTGGCAGTCGTATGGTCGGAGATCTCAAACGGAGGAGTTTTTGATTCTGCAAGAATCTCAGCACTGAGAGTGATAATCTCAATCTCTCCAGTGACAAGGTTCGAGTTCGTCTGTCCATCTGGACGGTGTCGTACTTTTCCAGTAAGCTTTACCACGTATTCACTACGAAAAGTATCTGCTATCTTCCAAGCAGTTTCGTTGTCTTGTGGATCAAAAACCATCTGAGTGATTCCATAACGATCCCTGAGATCTATAAAAATAATCCCTCCGTGATCACGCCGATTTGCGACCCATCCAGATAAAGTAACTTCTTGTCCAATATGTGCAGCGGTAATTTCTCCGCAGGTATGTGTTCGGTGCATAAAAATGAAAAATTAATTGGTAAATATTAAATATTTTTGACTTTCAAAAAGAAATTGATACAATACTCTCACACTATTGCCAAACGGCACCTGAGATTTCCCCCGCAAGGGGGATTTCGACTTTTATAAAGAAAACAACTCATGAAATCTTCGAAAAACTTCCGAGAATTTTCCTCGACCCATGGTTGCAATTTTCCGAGAAAGTCTTTTACTACTAAGCGTTCTTCATTGAGACAAAATAATCGAACCGCCAATACCTGTGGTATCAATAAGAAAATGATAACAGTCATCTTTCTCTCTGGAGGTCAATGGAAGTCAAAAAAATTGATGTCAATTAAATTTCTTCAATACCAAAATAGGTCGCTCAAAAAGTTCATTCTTTCCATCCTCCTCGACTCATATATTCTTTCCAAAACTACACCACCAAATATCTCCTTCTCGAAAAAGAAGTTTATTCTCAGTAGCATCAATATTCTGCTTTTGCATATTCCAGTCATCGAATAATTCACCAGCAGTATGTGTTCGGTGCATAAAAATGAAATAAAAGAGAAATAAAAAACACAGGAAAAACGAATGTTTTCATGTGCTTCGGTTCGATATTTCGAAAGGTGCCACCGAGGCGAATACTTAATTGTACTCTATAACGGGAGTTCCCGTGAGGTTCTAGTTTCCTGAAAAGACTCAGGATTTCTTCCTCCAGCATCGCGGGTGTTGACCGCTCAATCGCTTTTGACGAGTGAAATAGTATAGAATTACGAGAGAAAGTCAAAAGAAAGTAGAGCAAAAAGAGTAGTTCTTCCTGAAAATTACTTGATTTGACAGGGAAAAAATGTACAATCCAGAGAATCAAGCTTTTCTTCTCTCTCACATGTTGTATATGCGCCTTTTTTTCGGAGATATTCGATCCAAGAATGGATTCACAATCATAGAACTCACGGTGGTTATTACTATCATCGGGATTCTTTTTGCAGGATCATATATCCCCTATGACTACTATAGCCGAGTTTCTCGAGTACGTATATCAAGTGAGAAAGTACGTCAAACTATGGAAAATGCACGAATACTTGCACAAAACGGGCAAGTATTTCCCGGGGCCGAAAAGAATGCAAATATATGACTCCTCTTTGAGAAGGATTCACATCAAGTCACTATGTTTGCATTTTCTGGCCAAACTCGATCAATGGGGGAAGATTCTAATACAAAGATACTAAAAATCATACAGCTGGAGGATGGGATAAATATAACCAAGATACCTGAAGACAAAATACTCCTAGAATACAGTGCTCCAAGAGGAGATATGGAGATTTACAAGAGTGCAACGAGTACGGGGGTAGATTTTAATCTTGGTATTGGTTTCAAAACTACCACTGTATGAACGTTGTATAGGGAGATTGCTATCAAAAAATAATATTTACTCATTGAATGAATGCATATGTACAATAGGAAAGGTTTTACTGTATTGGAGCTCATGATCGGGATTGTCATATTTACACTTGGATTTCTCTGAGCCTATATGCTGGTTGAAAGTGCGAGCAGTGCTTCGATTCGATCCCGAGACGAGATCATTGGTGCCAATATCATGCGGGAGCAGATCGAGCTCATCAAAAATCTCCGCGATACCAACTGGATACAATTTCGAGATTGGAACTCTACCACACTCGCAACTTCTGGTAGCCCAGGAGCTATTTTTCAAACGGGAACATACTACACTATTGCCAATGATTTTTCATCATCAACCAATAAAATTTCCACGAATAAGCTTTCCGGAATTTCTATCGATCAAAACAGCATAACTTCCCAATTTAACGCTTTAAATTCATCTATTCGTCTCTGCATAGATGGGCATGGAAGATATGTACACGATTGCAGCGGAACCAACAAGAAAACCAATTATGCCTCTTTTCTAAAAATAGAGCCTCTCGTGACAAAAGATACGAGTACAAATACTCCTATCATAG
>CALREC010000096.1 GCA_943355085.1 Candidatus Altimarinota bacterium | reverse complement strand
GTTGGAACTTTTAAGCATTCTCGTGATCATGATGCGGCACAAAAACAAAGTACCTCTTATAGTAATACCACTTCCTCCGAAGATGATGGAGCTTTTGGGCATATCATAAAAAGTGAAGTTGAGGGAAGCAATACCATATCTCTTTCAGGAAAACGTCCAAATATTTTTCGCAATGGAAATTTTATCAATATCGGTCCATCAGGAGCAGTATTCACAAATTATGCCCCCATCAGTACATCCGAGAAAAATAGCCAACTCACTCTTTTTCGAGATGTATTTTCCAGCCGAGATTATCCCGGACGAACTGGTGGAGTTTTTAAAAATGCAGCAAAAATTGATGAGGTAGCTACCCTATCAGTGACGAATAAAGGGCCAAATGGGGCAGGAAATGGAAATGCAAATAATTTTGCATTTTTAAAATCACTTCTTGCGTCAGGTGTTGGAAAAGCTTTTTTCATACAAGGCGATGGAGGATATGATACACACTCAAATCAACTTGCACCAAGCTCCAATTTTGATCCAAATAATATACCACGTGATCTCAATTATAATGTCGGAAGAGTCGTTGCAAATGCTACCGCTTTCTTTAATTCTGTAAAAGATACACAAAATATCACTATCGTGATATATTCTGAATTTGGCAGAACGATTCGGGTAAATGGAGACCTTGGCACAGACCACTGAGAAGGATGAGGTATGTTTGTTATTTCCAATAACCCCACACTACAATCGAGTCTCCCAGGTAAAATCTACGGAAAGATGGATCTACTCCATGAAAAATCTGATTGGCTAGGAGTAGGGATAGATTATAGATCTGTATATGGAAAAGTATACAATACACTCTATGGACTTCCTGACTCCACCTATTTTACAAGTAGGAGTAATTTCGAGGAAAATGTAGACATTTCGACCCCTCCTAAATTCATGCTTGTAAGAAATGAATTTAGGCCAGGATATAACAATGGAAGTAGTCGACTCACGGTGCCGTTTCGTATAGAAGATCCAAATTTTGATATGGATTATGGCTCCAATCTTGAGATCGAATATGGTACAGGATTTTCAAATCTCAAAAAACTAAGTCAGGGTTCGGTTAATAATGTTCGTAAATCTGGTGGAAATTATCTATTCGATGTGGGAGTATTGAACAAAAATACTTCTTATGTCTACCGAATTCGGGCTATTGATAATCAGCTACAACAAACCATACTGACGGGAAGCCTCAATATCCCCGATATTCGCATAGCCTCAAATAGCACAGGAACAATGCTATCAACTACAACCGATACCATCGTATACGCACATTCTAATCGAACCATCAATGGAAATCTCCCTTTATCGGGCAATACATCTATAACACTTGCGAATAATGGCACAGGAAGTACCTCAACCATGATCGCAAGAAATGGAATTACACTCACCATGGGCACCGGAGTCACCCGTGTAGAAAGTCTCACCTCTACTTCTGGTTCTATTGTGTGGAATGGAGGATTTATCTTAGGAGAGACAGTAGATAAAACTTCATTTCTCTCATCTGGATCGATTACAAATACCGGAGCATCAGTCTCAAACATGAACATTGAGAAGATTATAAAAGTCGGAGCAGACACGCTCGGGGTACAAATAAATCTCAATCAACCAGTAGTATTGAGTGTTTCATGAATGACAAGCTCACTCCCCTATTCCATATTACGGAGTGAAGATGGAATAGTGTGGACCAATATTGGAACGGGTACTGTTCTAGATGGAGTATTGAAATTTCCCACCAATACCTTTTCATACTTTGCCCTCATACCTACACCACCTGTTGTTGTGGTGCCTCCAGTCGTAACACCATCTCCAGGTAGCTGATGAGGTTGAGGGTGAGGGTGAGGGTGAGGCATAAGTAGCCCTATCAAGGACAATTGTCCTACTGGAGATTATAGCGCTAGTCTGTACGATGGACAGTGCGGTATGGTTTCGACACATACATCAAGTGGAAGTGTACTCACTACACCAGCATCCAATTCTGGATCAGTGTTTACAAACAATCCCATCCTTGCTGCATATGTATTTTCTCATAATGAAAAAATACCACAGAAAGTTACCTCAGAGCTGAATTTTATTATAACCAAGATAACACGCATTCTCGATAAAAAAGCTGCAGCCAATGGTATAAAAAAAATCAAATATTATAAAATGATTGATGCATATATATTGGCTCGTGCACAAAAAACACAAAATGAGAAAGATAAGATGATATTTGAGTATCTCCACGCCAGATTTGGAATAGTCAGTAAATGAATTATACAGAAAAATATACCCTGAACTTCGCTTGTCTCAAATAATAAAGGTTTCCTGACCGAAACAAGGGTTATGCTTTCTAAAGTTACTATTCCTACTACAGATATTCAGACATTATATTGAAACATCAAATCTCTCGAGATAGATTTTTCTCACCCTGCGCTTTCGGTGTATGATTTTAAACTTGAAAAACGATTGCCAAAAACTATCACAAAAGTGCTCGACAGTTTTGTTGAAAAGATACTGATAAAAATAGACAAGGATAGTATTTCTAGCAAAGGTCGAGAAGCTACATATGTCAAAATACTCTCTCTTATAGATGATACACTGAAAACAGGTCCCGATATAAAAGAGCAGAAAATTCTACGATATATAAAAAATCATATCTATCTAAAACAACAACAAGAAAAAATAGGACGATAAGTCTCTGCGATGAAAGCGATTGCAGAGAAGTTTATTTGAATTTCAAATTTGTTTGTATATACTCTTGAAGTTATTTTTTAACTTACCCATTGTATGTATCTACAAAAAAAAATTATATCGCTTATATTCGTAATAAGTTCTTTCAGTACAATAGCACCATCTTTTGCACTAACAAATAAGGATGTTGTCATTACAAGTATTGATATGCTCAGCAATTCCATTACAACAAGTATAAGTCAGCAAGAAAAAAATCTCTCTGATCGCGCAGGTGAATTCGGAAATAAGTATGATACCAGCATTATATCACTCTGATACAGACTGGATGATATCGAAGCGCTCACAAGTATAAAAAAAATGAACGCCCCTTCTTTCCGCCAAGAAATAACAACAGCGTACCAAGCAACAAAAGAGAATATTCTAAAAGACATAAAAATCACTCAAAAAGATCTCTCCAATCTTCGAGATGAGATAAATCTAGGATTTACTGATCTATCGACCGCACAAAAACAATCCTACGAAGTGAAGCTTGGCGATATACAAAATAAATACTCAGTATTTTTAACCGGCAGCTCAAACTCCATAAATAATTTTACCAATACTTTTTCCGGTCGCATAGCACCCAGTCTTGAGCTCGTTTTCAAAATGATGAGAGAAAACGGACCATATGTCACATATATCCGAGATATTCGCTCTCGTTACACAGGGATAGATGAGAAGAAAAGCATATTTTTAGCCAAAAAAACTAGCCTAGAAAAAGATATCCTCCCAAAAATCCAGGGCGGTTTCCTGGCTTTTACAACAAATAAAAAAACATTTACTGATGCTATTCGAAAAGACCTCACGAGTGGCCTCGAAAAAGCCCTGATACAAGAACGTATCAAGAAACACGAAACTGAGTTACGTGCATATATAGAAGATATTATGAGCAAATGGAACGAGCACCTGAAAAAGAATTTTGGCCAAGATGATGAACTTGTAGATGCGACCAAGGATTTTGAGAATATCATTACCCTAGAAAAATCTCTCCACAATCGTATCTACGATACGACCGGTAGTTTTCAACCACTGGATATTTCTGGTAGTAGTGCCCTAGTATCCGAGATGACAAAACTGGATGCCGGCATGAGTAACGTAAATGGGATACTTTCACTCCTCATAAGTACCTATGGTACATGAAATATCCTCGCATCACTCAGTGACAAACTACTCCTTTCTTACAATACAGAACTTCTTGTCTATCGAGCAGACTTTACTAAACTGCTCGAAGGAAAGCTCAATACTGCACTTTTAGAA
>CALREC010000095.1 GCA_943355085.1 Candidatus Altimarinota bacterium | reverse complement strand
TGATCGTGTAGGTATTGGTTGGGACATTTTCTATCAGTACGTACTTTCCATCGGACCCCTTTTTATAAACATTGTAGCCGCTGCTGGCATCCTGAGCAGGATCCCAAGAGAGTATAGTTGTGCCATCACCAGCCGTTGTTTTAAGATTTGCGATATTTGAAACCATACATTTTGTCGGTGCCTCGAGGGCAAGATTTACTTCAAAAACATCGGATGCACGCATTCGTGAAAGTTCTTTCCCTGCCTTGTCCAGTCCGAGTATGCGAAAATATTTAGTCTGAGGATCAAGATCTTGAATATACCAGGTATACGCGCCTGAATTATTTTTTATCTTTTCTTTATCGAGCGTAATTGCCCCTTTTGTAAGAGTTCCACTTTCTGTTCCGTATTGAAACTTGAACTTGGCAAGATCTACTGGTTCGGTATCGAGATTAAAGGTAAAAATTACTTTCTTTGCTACAAGCTCTGATTTAATGTTTTTAAATAGATTGGGAAGCTCGATTGCTTCGATTGTTTCCGCAGAACTTTTTACTGTTATTTTCCCGATATCATTCTTGAGAATCACATCGATTCCATAACTTCCTGTGGCACTCGGAGTGGTGAGAGTTCCGGTATATATACCCTCTTTTGATTCACGAAAAACACTTGTGCTATCTCCAAGTGTAACTGATACTTCTTTGAGTTTTGGATCAGCAGTTATTTCGATATTTAGGAGTGTTCCGATGCTTACTTTCTTGCCTTCTTTGATAGTGAGTCTATTAAATACCGGTCCTCCTGTACTTGTTTTAAACGAAACTTTTTCAGATATTCCGACAACTTTATCCGTACCGTCCAAAATTTGTACTTGAAGAATATTCAGTTCTTGATCGATTTTCTTGAGCTCAAATATAAACGTGCCATCTTCACTCGTTTGAGATTCTCCTACTTGCTTTCCATTAAGCATAATCTGAATCTTACTATTTTTCTTGGCAGAACCAGTAATGTTAATAGAATCAGTAGGGATTTCTGAGTTATTTTCGGGAGTTGTAATGGTTACAATCTCCCTGATAGTAGTAGTCGCATCGGTTCCGAGAGTCACAGTCACTGATGTAACTCATTCCAAATTATCATTCTCAGCGTCAATAACTGTTACTTTCATCTTGCCTTCTTTTGTGAAAGAAAGTCCTTTTGAAAATGTGATCGTACCCTGATCAGCATTTTTAAATGTATACCCATCATCAGCATATGGAACAGTTGCTTTAGAATCATTATCTATCGTTACATAGATAGTTCCTGTATAATCTTTTTTTATAGATCATGCCTTGTCCAATACCTTCACAATCATATCTGTCGCTTCTCATACGCGAACGGGTGATTTTATAGTCACTTCAAAGCGATCAGCCTTTAGGCTCGTCGTCGGAGCCGTACTACCTGTTTCTGCAAACACAGAAACAAAGGAGAGCCCTAGGAAAGAAACCAGGATCGATGCGAGTATCTTTTTCATAAAAATAGTGAATAAAATATAAAAATAATCTGTCTTACGTGGCTAATATATCACAAAAACTTGTTTTGGCCAAACAAATACTATTTACAATTGATTATATTATTTTATATTATATATCATGGAATGAGTAGAGTGTTTTATGTAAGAGGAAATTTGGCACATTTTGTGTGCTGATAAATAATTGACGATTTCAAGCCTTTTTAATTATAGACTCTATATGCTCGGAATCAAGTTCAGAAAAGAGATCATCGAGCAAGAGTATAGTTTCTTTTTTGGATGATTGCTCGATAAATTCTATGAGGAGAAATTTAAGCCCTATGAGTATTGTTTTATTTTCTCAACGCGAGAGATAGGCATGTGAGGGGGTATCACCTCATACAATACACTGAAAATCATCCAGATGAGGTCATATATAGGTATGTCCTGTTATGATATCACGCTCTCTGTTTGTTCATAGATACGCGCGCATACTTGTTTCAATATCTCAAAAGTCTACTTTAGAACTATAGCGCCATTCCAGTGAATACTTTCAATCCAGTAATAACTCTATAGAAGTGACCTTTGCATGCATAAAATCGATCATTTTTTTGCGGTACATATAGTACATCTTTGCCCGCTCTATAAAAAGAGTATCCCACAAGTCCAGGCTTTCTCGAGCAGCTCTTCATTCACGTATCTGTTTCAAAAGACTGTTGCGGTTCTTGAGGGCGAGACCATATTCACGTTTTATTTTTGCAAAATCACCATATGCAAGGCCCAGTGCCTCATCGAGAAAATCTCTTCGTAGAGATGGCCCAAGATAGAGAATATTCATCTCCATCGGTGTAAACAAAACTGCACGCAAGGGCATAAGTTCGAGATGTCGAGATCGGGTAATGATAATGTCTTGAGACAAAAAAAGTACTTTTTTTTCTCCTTTCGTATGACCAATCCTGGCCGAGTATGGGAGATTATTTTTGATAAACGTACCAGCAATCGACAGTACTCATGAATCGACAGGAATAAGCTGGAGAAATACTTTTTCTGGTGATGGTGCAGCATTTATCAGTAGGTATAGAGCCTCAAGTATATTCGTCTTACCAGAGCCATTTGGCCCCATGAGAATATTTTTGTCAGACCAAGAAAATTCCCGATTCATATGATTTTTGAAAGAATCAAGCCTAAGGGACGTGAGCATAAAAGATAAGGAGTTGGAGAGTTATGAGCGAATACCGAGACTATCAACTGCGATCTGATGTTGTATGATCTTTTGGGGAGAACAATCAAGCAGGGCTTCACGAGAGACATCCTTGTATTCTTCATCGAGACGCGGAATCAATACGTGTTCGATATTTCATGATACTTTTTGAAGTTCGGAAGGATCAATCTCTGCAAGAGTATCTATATATCCAACGATAGAATTCAGATCTTTTTGATATTGTTCCACCTCATCCACCGTAACATTTAGCTTGGCGAGACGTGCGATATGTGTAATTTGCTCTTGTGTTAAAGACATTTTTTAATATAATCAAAATTAAAGCTTCATGTTTCATTATATAAATTTATGGATAAAATCAAGGATAAAAGCACCAAAGATTCTTTTTTTGCTTTCCGAGATAGTCTCTTTGGACTCCCTCTTGAACGTGCATTACTTCATATTAATATAGCAAAAAATTTTTTTATATTCACGGCATTTCTTTACTTTTTTGCAATTCTTATGACCATCAGTGGATCATATGTACAAATAAGTGCACTCATTGTATTTTTTCTTTACCCATTATTTGTATTTTCGATTCTCGCACTTTTGTATAATATCTGTGCATACGGTATAGTCGTCTATCTAGAAAAATACCTGTTTTTACGGTATATTATAATGTTTATATGTTTTTGTATGTTTCTACTCATAGTGAGTGTCCATATCTGATTTTATAATTTTTTAATTTCCATGTTATGAATTTGATGAATAAAATAACTCTTACAGCCTGTGTCGCACTTCTGAGTTCTTGTGGTAGTACGGATACAAGTATAAGTACGATACCTTTTGCCTGAGAAGGCTTTTCGATGAGTACTCCAAAAACATGGATAGTAGTTGACAAGGCTGCCCTTCCTGTGACGAAAAATGGCACTATAGCCCTGGCACTTACCTCTACCGATATAGTATCGGGGTATTCCAATAACATGAGTATTCTCAAAGAGCGTCTCGCCGAAGCGATGAGCTCAAAGAAATATAGTATCGTCAATTATGCACTCACAACGAGTGCGTATGCAGATTTTGTGAAGCTTGAAGAAAAAGCTATAGCGTTTGAAGATAAAGATGAGTCAAATCTCTATATTTTCGAAGCAAAATATAACAATACAACCCCAAAGCAAAAGTTTATACAAACATCTAAGGTGTGTGGAGATACAGTCTATCTCATAACATTTGGTCTCGGACTCACGACAGGGGGTACTACCAAATATGAGGACCTTATAAAGACATTTACTTGTAGTAAATAAAAAAACATTATAGATCTATGATTTCTATATCTCAAACGAGAAATTTGAGTTCATAGGT
>CALREC010000094.1 GCA_943355085.1 Candidatus Altimarinota bacterium | reverse complement strand
GAGGTGTACGAATATTTTCTCGCTCGTATCAAAACTTTGGATACAACACTTGAGGCCTTTAATCTAGTACATGAAACATACAATCCACAAGATATACACTCGCCTCTTGCATGAGTACCAATCGGAGTAAAAGATGTATTTTCCGAAATAGGTATTGAAACTACTGCATCCTCCAAGATGCTCACAGGCTACAAACCACCGTATGATGCCACCATTATATCGCTACTCAAAGAAGCTGGATTTTCCAGCATAGGAAAACTCAATATGGATGAGTTTGCTATGTGAGGAAGTGGGGAAAATAGTGCGATAAGAACTACCAAAAATCCCTGGGATGTCTCTAGAATACCTGGCGGATCGAGTTCTGGTTCTGCTGCTGCAGTTGCTTCTGGTATGATCCCAGCAGCACTTGGTACTGATACGGGATGATCTATCCGACAGCCTGCCAGTATGTGTGGTATAGTTGGATTTAAACCCACCTATGGACGAAATTCGCGAAAATGAGTCATAGCTATGGCAAGTTCTCTCGATACCCCAGGAACTTTTACTAAAACAGTAGAAGATGCGGCATTTCTCTACGAAATCATGGCAGGATATGACCCTTGAGACTCTACGAGCTTGCAAGCATCAGTATCTATAAACCCTCAGATTTGGACTCAAAAAGATCTTCGTGGTATTAAAATAGGGGTACCAAAAGAATATTTTATAGATGGTATTGAGCCGGGAGTAAGAAGGGAGATTGATAATGCCCTTACAAAATTAAGAGAACTAGGTGCCCAGATACAAGAAGTAAGCCTTCCAAATACAAAGTATGGATTGGCAGTATATTATATAACTTGTCCAGCAGAGGTCTCAACAAATATGGCTCGATATGATGGCATACGCTTCGGACATACCCACGGTGGGGGCATGGATATTTCGACCAGCAGAAGTGAATGATTTGGAAAAGAAGTACAAAGACGTATTATGCTTGGATCATTTGTACTTTCTTCTGGTTTTTATGATGCGTATTATCGAAAAGCAGCCCTCGTCCGAGAGCTTATAAAGGATGATTTTAAGAAAACATTCGAGCAAGTAGATGTTCTCGTTACTCCTGTATCACCATGTGTTGCTTGGAAAATTGGAGATAAGACAGACGATCCACTCAAGATGTATCTTGCAGATATATTTACAGTGAATGGAAGTCTAGCGGGACTTCCTGGAATATCCATCCCTGTTTGATACGCATTACCGGAAGAAGGTAATGCTGGAGAACTTCCAGTCTGACTACAGATCATAGGACCCGAGCTCTGAGAAGAGAAAATATTCGAAGTAGCTCACGTACTCGAAGGAGCCATGAAAAACTATATAAATACGCGGAAGCCAAGTATATTTTAGATTAAATACAGACAAAGACAATAAAAAATCCCATTAAGCAATGGGATTTTTTATTGATAATTTCTTGAAAAACAGGATATTTTATACATGTATAAAATATATATTATTTTGTTCCGAGTAATTTATTGATAACTCGTTCAAATTCACTTGCAGGATATGCTCAAGCAATAAGCTCGTATTCTCCTGTCTTGTTATTGATAACAACAGTACCAGGCGTTCCTTGAACTCAGAGCTTTGCTCCTTCGGCAGTTTCTGAATCAAATCGTGTGATATTCTTCTTTGAATCTATACACGCTTGAAATTTCTTCGTGTCGAGTTTCAGCTCTTTTGCGAGAGGTACAAGTGCATCTTTTGAAAAACCTGTTCCATTTCCTCCTTTTGATCGGGTAAATATCGCACTATAATAGGCAACATATTTTTCTGCACCACCCATTTCTCCTGCACAGAGGGTAGCTCTTGCCTCTACTTCAGCATTTTCATGAGGAACACCTCGGAAATTTTTGAAAGCAGAATTTACTTTATCTCCGAATGAATCACGTACTTTTTTAATTGTCCCCTCCGTATATTGTCGAATACAGAATGGACATTCTAAGTCACTATACTCTACGAGAGTGATAATTGCATCCTTATTTCCCTCGATATATGCAGTTTTTTTAATAGCCGTAATCTCGTCTTGAGAGAGGATTTTAGATGCTGCTGGAATTTCTGGAGTTGCAGCCCCTCATTCTTTACTTGCTATAAACTGCTTGATCTGAGGAATTTGATCCGCCATCTGAAGACGCTGGGCCTTCGCGAGCAATTCATAATTCTCTTTACTTCAGGCTTTTTCATACTCATTGGCAAGGTATTTTTCCAAGACTTTTGTTGCAATACTATCGGCTGATCCTCATTGAGATCACCCCTTCGATACATAGTAACCAATTCCAAGACTCGTAAATATAGAAAGAATCAAAAGAAAGACTATCAAACTTTTTCCTTTACAACATTTTTTGTCTGATGAAGAGCAAGAATCTTGTTTCTCATCATTATTTTCGCAACATGACATAGTATAATATAGATAAAAAATAATATAGCCTCCATAGGATACACATATTTCTGATAATGCAAGCAAAAAGTATTGACTTTATGAGAAAAATATTCCTAAAATTAGGTGATATTTTTATAACGATAGTATGCAAGTATGCCGACCATTGCAGCATTATCTTGAGAATATATTTTTGAAATAGGAGCAGTAAAAGTTATATGCCGCAATTTTGCCTCATTTTTTATAGTATCGAGCAGGTGGTCATTTGCACTCACTCATCCAGCAAGTACAACCGAACTCAAGCCATATACTTCCACTGCATGAAATAGCTTATATGCAAGTATACTAACAACAGTATGTTCAAATTCAAATGCTATTTCTCGAATATCTGTTTCAGTCAGTACTCACCTGCTATCTACTTCCCTCTTTACAGCACTCTTGATTCCAGAGAAAGAAAAGTCGTGTCCTTCTTTATCGAGTAATACCTTTGGAAAAATAGAACAAAATTCTCACTCATATTCACTTGCAAGTTTTCCGATAATCGGACCTCCAGGATATCAGAGCCCCATCATTTTTGCGACCTTATCAAAGGCTTCTCAAGCAGAGTCGTCAAGTGTCTCACCTATCTTTTCTCGCTCAAACATACTTTTCCAGAGATAGAGTTCGTTATGTCCGCCAGACACGGTCAAGCATATCGATGGAAAAGGAATCTCATGAGTTTCCCGGCCGATAAAATTTGCAAACATATGAGCCTCGATATGGTCTATCGGGATATAGGGAATCTTCAGAGTGTTCGAAAGAGTTTTTGCCACGCTCATACCAACAAGGAGTGACGGCATAAGTCCGGGGAACTCGGTACAGGCAATCATATCTATCTCTTCAAGGGTCAGATTTGCTTCACAAAGAACTTCTTCGAGTACTCCAAATATATTATTGGCGTGCAACCTCGCGGCTACCTCTGGCACCACTCACTTCGTCTCATTGTGCTCACGAATCTGAGATCGGGTCTTCATGACCACAAGCCCCCTATCACGAAATATCGCAATCGAGGTGTCGTCACAAGAGGTTTCAAAAGCAAGAAGGAGCATGGATGTTTGATTATTGAAATATTTTGTTTGTAGGGGCGGACCTGTGTGTCCGCCCGGATGGTTCGTATATTATCGGGATGTTATGAACAAATCTCATTAACATATTCGGCTAAATTATAAATTCTATTATCAGGGCGGACAGAAATCATTTTGTCAGGGCGGACACGCAGGTCCGCCCCCTACGGATATCCGATGAATTATCCAAATAATGAATCATTTTCCCAATTTCTTGGATTATTTATGATGTATTCACGAATATTGTTTAAATCATTTTCGTCGCGAATAACATGTTCATAATAATCCCGTTGCCAAATTCGTTTGTTAAATCCTGGAAATATATCCGATTTTACCCCACGGATATATTCATTGGTGGTCATGGTTTTGAACCATTGAATAATGGTTGATAATGATTCAATGCCCCGTAGGGGCGGACCTATGTGTCCGCCCTTATTGTTCATGTGTCCGCCCGGATAATCTGGATGTCCATCATTTTCATCATCAGGTCGGACATCATTTTCATCATCAGAGCCGACACGTA
>CALREC010000093.1 GCA_943355085.1 Candidatus Altimarinota bacterium | reverse complement strand
TATGGATTTTCCCAGAAAACTACAGAAAAAATTGATTTCTCGCGTTTTTCTGTAGTATGAGTATATAATAATAACCCATCTCGTTATCATGAACTTCATTTTGCTCATACTCATACTATTTCTTGATCTCATCAAGTATATAATCTTACTCGATGTTATACTTTCGTGGCTACAGCTTCTCGGTATACAATTTCGTCCAAAGTTTATCCAGGCCATCACGATACCTTTATATGAAATAATTCGCAAGTATATTCCTTCATCATTTAGTGGTATTGATTTTGCTCCGATTATTGTGTATATCATTATCGGGGTGCTTCAAGGTGTATTCCTGACTATGGACCCGAGCATCATGAATTCATTACCTAAAATATAAAACAGCTTTTTATGACTTCCAAAAACATTGATTATTCTATATTTTTCATCGTACTATCACTCGTGGTATTTGGGATGATCATGATAAGCTCTGTGAGCGTTTATTCTTCTTTTAAGGTAACCTCTCTCATGTCAAGAGAGTCTTTCTTTCAGGATTTTCCAAATTCATTCTTTGTTTTGAAAAGTCTTGCTCATTTTGCCATTGGACTGCTATTGTTTGCCATAACTGTAAAAACTCCGTATTCTTTTTTTGAACGATATGCGAAGCATATATTTATAACATGAATTTTAGCTCTTGTACTCGTTCTATTTATATGAACCACCTACAACGGAGCACGCTGATGGATCAATGTACCCTTTCTCCCTTTTTCACTTCAGCCAGTTGAATTTATGAAATTTGGATTGATTATATATCTCGCCTATTTTCTTAAAAAAAGACACTCTCAAATATCGGATTTGTTTAATGGGTTTCTTCCCTATATGTTCATTTTTGGGATTGTCATGTTTTTACTGATCCTTCAGCCAGACTTTTGATCCATTCTCATATGTACACCTATTGTTATTGCCATGTTTTTTGTCGGATGAGGCAACATCAAGCACCTTCTTGCTTCTGGGTGAGTTTTTTTAATATTTGCTCTGTCTATCTATGGACTCGGCAAGCACGATACGCCCTCAGATCGAAATTCTTTTTCTTATATAACCAATCGAGTAGATAACTTTCTTGCAGATAATAAAAATGCTATCCAAAATAAAACTATCAATTTTCAAACAGAACAAGGTCTTATCGCCATCGGAAGTGGTGGATTTTTCGGTCTTGGTTTTGGTAAATCGGTCCAAAAATTTGGCTATCTACCTGAGGTAGAAGGAGATTTTATATTTTCTGTTATTGCCGAGGAATTAGGTTTTATATGAGTCCTGGTTCTGGTATCCTTGTATCTCTATATAGGATGGCGAGGATTTCTCATAGCAGAATCTACAGAAGATTTATTTGGAAAATATGTAGCAACTGGCATAACGACACTTCTTCTGACTCAATCATTTATCAATATAGGCGTGAATCTCAATATACTCCCTCTCACAGGAATCACTCTCCCGTTTATTAGTTACGGAGGATCTTCACTACTATCCCTCATGCTCTCGATAGCAGTACTCCTCAATATATCAAGAAATGCAAATTATACGAGTCTAGAAAATAAATGAGGACTATTTCGTAGAAATAAAATGAGATAATCCCAATCGGCAAGTACTAATTTTGCTTTTTTTCAGAATATAGAGTATGCTCTTATAAGTACGACTTATAAAAAATATATTATGATAATCGAAAAATTTAAACAACTCCTTGACGACATGATCCGGACACAGATTCCGGATATTCACTTTACGACTGGCTCCACTCCACATATCCGTAAGCATTCCTGAGATATAGAAACTCTCGCGAGCTTTGGTATAACAGAAAAAGACGAGGTACTCGCTATCGTGAGAGAGATGATCGGACAAGAACGCACCGATAAACTTATAAAAAATCATGAAGGGGACTTTAGTTATGCGCATGGAATACACAAGTTTCGTGTCAATGTATTTGAAAATGCGAAAGGCTTTGGTATCGCCATACGATATATACCAACGAAAATACCTACATACAAAGAACTCACTGTACCAGAAGAAATCATCAAGCTCCTCCATAAAGACAAAGGACTTATACTCGTCACTGGACCTACCGGGAGTGGTAAATCAACCACTCTCGCATCGATGATAGAGTATATCAATACGACTATGAAAAAACATATCATAACCATAGAAGATCCGATAGAGTTTAACTTTCAAGGAAAAGAGTGTCTCATACATCAACGAGAAGTAGGTACGCATACTGACTCTTTTTCCAGGGCCATCAGATCAGCACTTCGGGAAGATCCCGACATAATAATGGTCGGAGAGATGCGCGATCCGGAAACTATTCAGGCGGCACTCACACTGGCAGAAACATGACATCTCGTCCTTTCAACCCTCCACACCAACGATACCGTACAATCTATAGATCGTATCATAGACTCATTCCCAACGGCACAACAAAGCCAGGTACGAGTGCAACTGGCCATGAGCCTCTCTGCAGTACTGAGTCAAACACTTCTTCCAAAGAAAAATTCATGAGGACGAATCGTAGCGCGTGAAATCCTCATGAATAATGATGCGGTCAGAAGTATCATTATTCAGGGGCTTACTCACCAAATCTACTCCATGATAGAGCTCTGAGGTGCTGAAGGTATGATACTTATGGACAAGTATCTGGAGATGCTCTACAATAAAAATATGATCACCAGAGAAGTGTATGCAAGCAGAGTTCGAGACAAAGATCTCGTAGCAAAATTCTAGCCCTCACTCCCGAGCCTCTCTCCTTCGCAAGGAGAGAGGAGAAAAAAGATTATCCACGAAAAAGATCTCATGTATGTCCAAAGAGATTCACCCTACTCTCGAAGTCCAAACGCCGCCAGAAAAAACTGTTCTGAAGGAAGCATTGAGTGCCCTCAAACAAAGCCTCATGGTCCATCCTATCGTACAGTTTCTGGAAAGCTTTGATAGTTTTTTCAAGAAAAAAAAGAAAGCGCTTAAAGCTCACGAAGTACTTTTTAGTCCAGGAGAAAATCCTTATTTCTATATCATCTCCTCCGGAGCACTCTCTGTTTCTCAGTTCACTCCAACGGGCGAGAAAAAAGAAGTTGGCCGAGTGTATGCGGGGAGTTTTATCGGCGAGGGGGTACTTTTTGATCGGAATCAAAAAGACGTAGAAGCCGTGGCTATCGGCGAGGGAACGAGTGTGGTAGCTCTGACAAAAAGCGACATTGTCTATCTTGAACGAGAAAATCCCGAAAAGATTCTCTCCCTCTACAAACACATCATCGAGATAAGCAACGGACGTCTGCTCGAATCAGGAAAAGAACTTGCGTCTCTCTATGAGATGAATATGAAAATCGATCAACTTTCCAGGCTTGGAGATCAGTGATTTAAAGAAATCATTGATCATATCGAGAAAACAATACATGTTGATTATATCATATCCATCGAAAAGCATCCGGCTGTTCCGGGTTTGCTTATATACAAATACAATTCACGATTCCCCTCTGTTTGGCCCATCAACCAAAAGGTAGCAACTGAGATAACTGGAACTGAGGAAGCAATGGAAATCATAAGCAATGGAAATATACTCGGTACACATGAGACCGATAACCTCTATCTCCTTCCTCTGAAAACACGCGAATCATTAAAGGGGTATTTCATACTTGGGAAAAAGAATCACGGAGTATTTGGAGATACCGATATCCGGATGATGAAAAACATAGCACCCCTGCTAGGTTCTATGATTGAAAATAATCAAACCCTCGCTGAGAAAAAAGCGATGGGATTTAAACAGGGAAATTTTTAACACCAGATTATGTTTCGAAGAAGGTAAATTCAGATTATGGTCTTGTAAGATCGTGAAAATACCACTCCTCATGTTTTTATTGATGTAATGCAAGATTTGCTCTTCATTCAGAAACCATGATTCAGAGAGTGTGTTTCCTCTTGCCAAAATATCACTTTTCTATACAATAGAAAAAACAAATCTACAACTCTACGCGCAATGAATTCAGACCAAACAAAAACCATCCTCGAAGTATCCGTCGATCGCCTCAAT
>CALREC010000092.1 GCA_943355085.1 Candidatus Altimarinota bacterium | reverse complement strand
AACGAGAAGTGAAAGAAATACAAAAGATTTTTGAAACGTGACGATAGAATTTTTTTAAATTCTATCCTTGCATTCTCCTCATTTTTTCCTATATTTGAAGGCAATACTCTGTAACATAAAACTTCTTATGCATATAATTTTACCCCTCATACTCCTCTTCTGCATATCTGCCAGTGGAATTCTCCTCTATTTTTTCAAACGAATCAATACCACCGTGCTCAATCTCCTGATTGCACTTGGAGCAGGTTCTATGCTCTCAGTATCACTCGTACACATATTGACAGAGTCGCTCGAATCGAGTGAGTACGCAATTTATGCTTTTATTTCAGGCTTCGTTTTTATATATCTGATCGAAGAACTCTTAACCAAACATGCGCATGATCACAAACATGGAGATCATACACATGAGGATCCGCATGAGCACTATAATCATGTGGCACTCATAACGGGTGTAGCCATATTTATGCACACCCTCTTCGATGGACTCGGAATACGGGCAGGTTTTGGAATATCGAACACACTCGGGTATAGCATACTTTTCGGTGTCGCTATACACCAAATCCCCGTGTCTCTTTCACTTGCAGCCATATTTCAAGAATCACACTTCAAGAGAAGTACGCAAATAGGAGCGCTCGTGCTTTTTGCACTCGCCGCTCCTATTGGATTTTATATCTCAGATGTATTCCTTTCAAATACCAGCGCTGTTTTTACAGCAATTATCACGGCATTTGCCGGTGGATCACTTTTATACGTTTCTGCCTCCGATCTTCTTCCGGTTGTACACAGTCAATCACGAAACAAGTATCTGACTATAGTATGTTTTTTGATCTGAATCGTTGGTATGACCGCGATGAAGTGGTTTGAATAAATGAAACCTTCTCCATGAAAAATAATAAATGGCGGAGAGAGGGAGATTCGAACTCCCGGTGGGTTGCCCCACACACCCTTTCCAAGGGTGCGCACTAGGCCACTATGCGACCTCTCCGTATGAGCGTGGTTATTTATATAGAAAAATGAATTTTTTGCAAGAGATTTGCAAGTAAATCTAAAATTGCGAAAAAAAGAAATTAAGATATACTGCAAATCAGATCATAGTATATCCTAATTTCTTTTTTTATGAGTTTTGAATCTTTGAAGGCAATTATTCAGAACCCCCCTCTAAGTGCAATAGCTACAAACACCATTAACCAGATTAGACTACTTCAGGGTTCTATAAATATAGATAAAGTATTCCCTCAAATGAAGAAACTAATGAACATACCAGGATGTAACGATACTTTCAGTAAGATTTCAGATATTTCTCAGATCTGTAAATGACAAAATGATGCCGTAGGTAGATGAAAGATGAAAAACCTTTGTAGTGTAATCGATAATGAAGCTGGTTCATAAAACAATTTCTTCTCTCACTCGACCATGGATAACTACAAATTCACCTCACTTCTCGCCCAAACAACCCTGAGTACTGCAGAAAAATATAATCTGACGATTATTTTCAACACCCTGACGGATAATCGCAAGATTGAGATTATAGAAAACTGGCGAGTATATTATGATAAAATCCTCTCGATTCACAACACGGCCGAGGAGGAAAAAGCAGAAAATATCCGTGTCACTTTTGCGAAAATCAATAGCCTCATAGACGATGCGATTCAGAGAGATGAAGTCAGAAAAAGAGAAGAAGCAAAAGCTGAAAAACAAAGAGAAGAAGAGCGAAAGAATTCAGAGACATACGATATGCAACGTCGTATGGAACAGCTTCGTAATATCGGTCGACCCCCCACTCAAGAACATGATACCAATCAAAACTTACCATCTAATAGACCACCCTATGACCCACTATCAGAATATTCCTAACTGGCAACTCTTTGTCTTTAAATTTGAGCCAACTCAAACTTTCATAGAACAGATCGAGTCGCGATTCGATGCACTGCAGCATATCCCGGAGTCTGATACTGTTGCAAAATATATCAATGTTCAGATTGGACTCATCAATCTTCGTGATCGGGAAATAAGTCAGGAGATTATGACGGAATTTTTAGAAATATTTAAAAATTAATACTTTTTCATGTACGACATAATCATACTTGGCGGCTGAGCCGCATGACTGTTTTGCTCGATATGGGCGCCAAAAAATCAGAAAAAAATAATCATCGAAAAAAATACCAGTCTCGGCAAAAAAGTCATCCTTTCTGGCGGAGAAAGGTGTAATGTTACCAATATTGATATCACCCCTGAAGATGATTATTTTGGGGAAAACATCAAGGTCATGCACTCACTCATGGCAAAATTCTCGAATTATGATATGATTGACTGGATAGAGAAACGCGGAATCACGACCTGTGTCGAAGACCGTGGGCGTGTCATCCTCGAGAGTGGAAAATCCAAAGATCTTCTCGATCTCCTCATCCAAGAATCAAGCAAAAATAACACAGAGATACAGAAAGCGTGCACTATAACCAAGGTGGAGAAAGTGGATGGTGTTTTTCTCGTACACCTCTCGTCAGGGGAGAGTATCCAGGGAAAAAATGTGGTCGTAGCTACAGGAGGCAAGAGCTTTGCACAAGTAGGAACAGATGGATTCGGGTACAATATCGCACGAGATTTTGACATAGAGATGACCGACCCCTATCGTGGCCTTTGTGGCATGATAACGCGAGAGGATCTCGCAGAACTCTCGTGAAGCACACTCGATGTCACACTCTCAGTCTATGATGACAAGAAATACCTATACGATGAGAAAGGGGCTTTTCTCTTCACACACACAGGACTCTCTGGACCGATCGTATTCAATGCAGTTATCAAGCTCGGTGAGCATCTACGGAAACTTGGCATAAAAGAATCTCAACAAAAAGCGTATTTCGAGGAACATATCACACTCAAGCTGACTTTTCATGAAGAAAGTATGACGAAACGTGTACATAGTTTTTTTGAATTGAGTGAAATCAAAAATGACATCATACTTCATCTTGCTGATCTGAGATCTTGGGCAGAAGCCAAAGTGACGGGAGGAGGTGTCAAGATCAGTGAACTTACCAATACTTTTGAATGTAGAAAAGTGGAACATCTCTACTTCATAGGAGAAGTGCTCGATCTCACAGGAAAAACCGGTGGATTTAACCTCCAACAAGCCTGGGCAAGTGGATATATATGTGGACGTAGTTTTGAGAGTCAATAAAAGCACAAATAAACCTCCAGATCGATCTGGAGGTTTATTTTACATGAATGTGATTTTTACGATCCAGTCCCAAAACCGATATTCCCTGCCTTCGGATTAAATCAATCTACAATACCCTGGAGAGATCCGACTGTTATTTTTCCTGATTGTACCCCCTCCCTAACCTCTTTGATATGAGATTCGAGCAAGACCTGCTGAATGGCATCTCTTACATAAGATTGTTGAATAGGTGATAGCTTCTGTAGTTCTTCAGGAGAAAAACTCTTGAGTAACTGATTGGTTTTACCATTTGAAGTTTTGAGGTGTTTAATCGAATCTATAATCTCGTCCATTGTTATAGATATTTTAAAACTTATATCATCAATATTATCAGATTCTTTGACGGCACGTTTTCTGATAATACTATTGATAGATTCTTCTATATCCGCAGGACTCAGACCATCACTCTCTTGTGCCAGGACAGTAAGATCTATATCTTTCATAAAAATATCTCTTCGTTCCGCTCTTTTTTTCGCTTTTTCAATATGTATTGAAAAAGCTTCTATGCGTCATTCTTGATCTGGCAAATCAACTTTTACCTTTGTACTAAAACGACCAGAACGAACTACCGCAGAGTCAAGTGAATCAAAATTATTCGTTGTACCTATAAACATCACCTTGCTTTTCGTCTCAAAACCTGACATTTCTGAAAGAAATGTATTGACGATTTTTTTATCTTCTTCACTTTGATTACCATTACCCTCTCTTTTTTTCAAAAGAGCATCCATTTCATCGAGAATTATAATAATCTGTTTCCCCGAATTTTGTTGAGCTTTAGCTCGTATGAACTCAAATAAATCCTTTATAGCGTTTGCGCCGGTATTGATATATGCATTTGTCGCTATATCGGTCATTTTTATATTATACACTTCTGCAT